>NZ_JACIFT010000021.1:0-114225 GCF_014197575.1 Rhizobium sp. BK538 | reverse complement strand
GACATGTCGGCATTTCTAACTGGCTGAAGACGTGCCCAAAGTGACACTTTAACTTTGCACAGAAACGGACATTCCAACCTTGCTGCCACACATGGTGTAGCGGGGTACATTCTATTTCCAAGTGCGACATGCTTATTAAAACAATGGCTTCGCCTTGGAGATATATGCATGTCGCTTTGATATTCGCAGCTCACCTTGCCTGATCGCAGACGTCTTTTTCACGTGAGAACGCAAGGTTTCCGTCTCGGAGATTGCCCGCCAGCTCGGCCGTCATCGCTCGACGATCTATCGCGAGCTTAAACGCAATGCGTTCCACGATCACGAGTTTCCGGAATACAGCGGCTATTACAGCGGTATCGCCAACGACATGAGCAAGGCGCGTCGACGACGGCTGCGCAAGCTCATCGTACGCGCCCACTGATCTGTGCCCTTTCTTTGTGCGTGGACTGCCCTACAATTCCCTAGGACAGCCGGAGCCGTTGCCATGCGCGCCTTTCTCGCAGTTTTCATTCTGTGTGCCGCGTCTTTTGTTTTGCTTGCGACCACCCGCGCCGAAGATCCGATCGACACGACGCGCACGATGATCGAGGCGCAGATCAAAGCGTTCCTGAACGAGGATGTTGATACCGCCTATTCCTTTGCTGCGCCCGGGATCAAGGCGATCTATCCTGACAAGAACGTCTTCTTCGCCATGGTCAAGAAAAGCTACGAGCCGGTCTACCACCCGGGAAACTATGCCTTCGGACGCAGCCGCTCGATCGATAATGGCGCCATGATCTATCACGAAGTGCTGATATCAGGCCGTGACGGCAAGGATTGGACAGCCGTCTATCAGGTGGCGCGTCAGTCTGACGGAAGCTACAAGATCAATGGTGTGCAGATCGTACCAAATACGGAAAGCAAAGGCATCTAGAGTAATGCCGGGAAAGCGCGTCGCGATTTTCCGTCTGGAATTGCGTAAAGCAAGAGATCAGGCCGCCGACCGGTTCCATGGCATGCGGTTGAGCAGGATCGCCATGCCGCACCAGCCGGATATGCCGGCGAAGGCAAGCGCCGCGCCGAACAATCCGGCGACGACGAAGCCGGCCGGGGTGAGGAAAAAGCCGGCAAGGACCGACAGCAGCACGAGGAACCCGACGGCGATCTGCACTTGACGGAAGATCGTCAGGCGCGGAGCAGTGACGCCAACCACCGGTAGGCCTTCCGCCTTCCAGGCAGCGATGCCACTCTCGAGATTAAAGACCTGATACCGGCTTCCCCCCTCGGCTGCCAATCGCTCGCAGGCCTGCTGACCGCGGCCGCCCTTCAGGCACTGGAATACGACCTTGCATCCGGCCGGGACGGAAAGGACCCGGGTCAGGTTTCTGACCTCGGACAGAGGCAGGGAAAGGGCCGAGGCAATATGCTCGCTGCGGAACTCCTCAGGCTCGCGGACGTCGATTAGAACCGCCTCGCTTCCCTCGCGTTGCGAGGCGCCACCGTCTTCATTTCCTGCTTCATGATCTAATCCTTCCTGCAGAAGCGGTTGTAGAGAACTTCCATGATCTCCAGTGCCGCCGGATCGCTGATAAAATAATAGAGCGTGCGGTGGTCACGCCGGAAATCGACGAGACCTTCCTTCTTCAGTTTCGCGAGGTGCTGGGACATCGAGGTCTGGCCGATGCCGGTTTCCCCGACCAGCGCACCGACGCTCTTTTCGCCGGCGGCGAGCAGGCAGAGGATCAGCAGCCTGTGTGGGCTCGCAAGCCCGCTCAGGAACTCCGCGGCCCCCTCGGCATTGCCTTTCATCTCCATCATGAAGTCCGTCATCGGCACCTCTTTACATTTCATTTTTTATTGATATCACATTTTTACGAAATAAAAAGCGCAAGAATATGGATCGAAGCGATGAGCAAGGATTACAAGCAGATCACCCGCGACATCTCCACTTATACCGGCGAACTCAGAAAATTGGCGCCGGAGGCGATGCAGGGATTCTACGCATTGGCCAAGGGAGCGAGCGCCGACGGGGCCCTCGACAAGAAGACGAAGGAACTGATCGCGCTGGCGATCGGTGTCACCCAGCGCTGCGACGGCTGCATCGGCTTTCACGCCAAGGCGCTGAAGGAGCTCGGCGCGACCCGTGAGGAGGTCGCCGAGGTCATGGCGATGAGCGTTTATATGGGCGGTGGCCCGGCGCTGATGTATGCCGCCGACGCGCTGCGCGCCTACGACCAGTTTGCCACGGCGTAAGGCTGCTCAGACCGGATCGATATCGCCCCTCGCCCATTCCTCCATGGTCTCGGCCATGAAATCGGCGAAGCGTCCCTCGGCGATCGCCTTGCGGATGCCCTGCATGAGTTCCTGATAATAGGCGAGATTATGCCAGGAGAGCAGCATGCCGCCGAGCGCCTCATTGGCGCGCACGAGGTGATGCAGATAGGCGCGTGAGTAGTCGCGCGAGGCCGGGCAGTTCGACTGTTCGTCGAGCGGGCGCATGTCCTCGGCATGACGGGCATTGCGGATATTGACCTTGCCTCGGCGGGTGAAGGCAAGCCCGTGCCGGCCGGAGCGGGTCGGCATCACGCAGTCGAACATGTCGATGCCGCGCGCGACCGATTTCAGGATATCGTCAGGCGTGCCGACGCCCATGAGGTAGCGCGGCTTCTCCGTGGGGAGGACCGGCAGCGTTTCTTCGAGCATCTTCAGCATGACGCCCTGCGGTTCGCCCACAGCAAGACCGCCGACCGCATAGCCCTTGAGAGCGAGATCGGTCAGCGCTGCCGCCGACCGGATACGCAGCGAGGGTACATCCCCGCCCTGCACGATGCCGAACATTGCCTTGCCCGGCTGATTGCCGAAGGCGACCTTGCATCGTTCGGCCCAGCGTAGCGACAGCTCCATTGCACGCTCGATTTCGCGCGGTTCCGCCGGCAGCGCCACGCATTCGTCGAGCTGCATCTGAATGTCTGAATCAAGCAGTCCCTGGATCTCGATCGAGCGCTCCGGCGACATGTGATGCAGGCTGCCGTCGACGTGCGACTTGAAGGTCACGCCTTGCTCGTCGAGCTTGCGCAGGCCCGAGAGGGACATCACCTGGAACCCACCGGAATCGGTGAGGAGCGGATGCTCCCAGCGGATCAGCTTGTGCAGGCCGCCGAGGCGGGCAACGCGTTCGGCCGTCGGGCGCAGCATGAGATGATAGGTGTTACCGAGAATGATGTCGGCGCCCGTTTCGCGAACCTGATCGAGATACATCGCCTTGACGGTGCCGACGGTCCCGACGGGCATGAAGGCCGGCGTGCGGATTGTACCGCGCGGCATCGAGACTTCGCCCAGGCGAGCACCGGCGTCGGTCTTCTTGAGGGTGAACTGAAAGTTCTCGGTCATTTAGTCTTTCCGGAAAAGAAGGCTGGAATCGCCATATGAATAGAAGCGGTAGCCCGTCGAAATCGCGTGCTGGTAGGCTGCTTGCATCGTCTCGAAACCCGCAAAGGCCGAAACGAGCATGAATAGCGTCGAGCGAGGCAAGTGGAAGTTCGTCATCAGCATGTCAACCGCCTTGAAGCGGTAGCCTGGCGTGATGAAGATGCCCGTGGCGCCCGCCCAGGCACGGATCTCGCCGTTCTCCTGTGCAGCACTTTCGATCAGCCGCAGCGATGTTGTGCCGACGCAGACGATGCGCCCGCCCCTCGCCTTGACGGCGTTGAGGCTCGCCGCCGTCTTGGCGCTGACATAGCCGCTTTCGAGGTGCATCTTGTGATCGGCAGTATCGTCCGCCTTCACGGGCAGGAAGGTACCGGCACCGACATGCAGCGTCACGAAATGCCGCTCAACACCCGCCTTGTCGATGGCTTCGAAAAGCGCAGGCGTGAAGTGAAGCCCGGCGGTCGGAGCGGCGACGGCGCCCTCCTCGCGGGCATAGATCGTTTGATAGTCGGCGCGGTCGCGCTCATCCTCGGCGCGTTTGGCGGCGATGTAGGGTGGCAGCGGAATATGCCCGACTGAATGGATGGCCTCGTCGAGCATCGGTCCGGAAAGATCGAAGGCAAGCGTGACTTCGCCCCCCTCGCCCTTTTCCTCGACAGTGCATTCAAGCTTGCCGAGCAGGCAGCTGTTTCCGTCATGGCCGAAGGAAATGCGATCGCGGATCTTGATGCGCTTGCCGGGCTTGGCAAAGGCCTTCCAACGGCTGGCGCCGATGCGCATATGCAGCGTCGCCGAAACCTGCTGACCGCCGGTGCCTTCGCGGTGACGGATGCCCTCGAGCTGCGCTGGGATCACCTTGGTGTCGTTGAAGACGAGCGCATCCCCTGCCCTCAGGAAATCTGGCAGATCGCCGACCCGATGGTCGGATAGCTGTACCTCGCCGGCCGGATCGACGACAAGCAGGCGCGCGCTGTCGCGCGGCTCGGCAGGCCGCAGGGCAATCCGTTCATCCGGCAGGTCGAAATCAAAGAGGTCTACGCGCATCACTCAAATCCGGGCAAAGCGAAACCCGCCCCACGCTTTCGCGCAAGGGCGGGTTTCAGCAGAAATCACAATCAGACGTCGGCAGCAACCCGCATCGAGACGATCGAGTCCGGATCGACAACAGGCTCGCCCTTCTTGATCTTGTCGACGTTGTCCATGCCTTCGATGACCTGGCCCCAGACGGAGTACTGCTTGTTCAGCCACGGAGCGTCCGTGAAGCAGATGAAGAACTGCGAGTTTGCGGAGTTCGGGTTCTGCGAACGGGCCATCGAGCACGTTCCGCGAACATGGCTGACAGCCGAGAATTCCGCCTTGAGGTCGGGCTTTTCCGAACCGCCCATGCCGGCGCGGCTGGGGTTGAAGCTTTCGCCGCCCTTCTTGCCGAACTTCACGTCGCCGGTCTGCGCCATGAAGTCGTTGATGACGCGATGGAAGACAACGCCGTCATAGGCCTTCTCGCGAGCGAGCTCCTTGACGCGGGCGACGTGTTCGGGCGCCACTTCCGGCAGCAGCTGGATGACAACGTTGCCCTTGGTGGTTTCCAGGATGATGGTGTTTTCGGGATCCTTGATCTCGGCCATTCTTCTTCTCCTACTTGTCTTGAAACTTACTTCTTGCCGACGGTGACCTTGATCATCCGGTCGGGGTTGCTGACTTCGCCATTCTGGCCTTCGCCACGCTTGATCTTGTCGACATTCTCCATACCGGAGACGACCTTGCCGACGACCGTGTATTGGCCGTTGAGGAAAGAACCGTCAGCAAACATGATGAAGAACTGCGAGTTTGCCGAGTTCGGATCCTGCGAACGGGCCATGCCGACCGTACCGCGAACGAAAGGCGTCTTCGAGAATTCGGCCGGCAGGTCAGGCATATCGGACCCGCCGGTGCCGGCGAGGCTTGCGTCGAAGCCCTTTTCCATGTTGCCAAACTTCACGTCGCCGGTCTGAGCCATGAAGCCTTCGATGACGCGATGGAAGGCAACATTGTCATACGCGCCCTTCTTGGCAAGTGCCTCGATCTGGGCAACATGCTTCGGCGCGACGTCGGGCATAAGCTGGATCACGACAGGGCCGTCCTTCAGCTGGATCGTCAGCGTATCGCCGGACTGCGCGAATGCGTCGCCGGCGAACGAGGCAAGATAAAGCACGCCTGCAAATGCGAGATAGAAGAGTTTCATGTTAGCTCCGTTGCGGCGAAAAATGTCGCCTAGGATTTGCGCTTGGATTGAAGTGCTTTCAAGACGGCAGCCGGCACAAAGGCGCTGACATCGCCTCCCATGGCCGCGATTTGCCGGACCAATGTGGCAGTTATGGGCCGGGAGGCCGTTCCAGCCGGCAGGAAGATGGTCTGGATATCAGGCGCCATCTGCCGGTTCATGCCGGCCATCTGCATTTCATAGTCGAGATCTGTGCCGTCCCGCAGGCCGCGGATGAGCAGTGTCGCTCCGTGAAACCGCGCCGCGTCGACGACGAGATTGTCAAAGGCAACGACGGAGATATCGCCCACCTTTTCAGGCAGCGCTTCCGCAAGCGACCGGCGGATCAGATCTGCCTTCTCGTCAAAGGAAAAGAGCGGCGTCTTGCCCGGATGTATGCCGATCGCAACGATAACCTTGGATGCAACGCTCAGCGCCTGGATAAGCACATCCAGATGTCCGTTGGTGATCGGATCGAAGGACCCCGGATAAAAAGCTTTCGTCATTGGCCTAGCCGTTTGTTTCGACGCCTTTTGTCATGGATGAAGGCTGCCCGCAAGTCATTGCCGATCACTGAACAGCTGATGAACGCGGCATTCAAGGCGGCTTCAGGTGAGCTCACTATAACGAAGAGCGTCAACCCCGATGTCATTCCGGCATCGGTCCCTCCCGGAAACGCTCATGCTGATCATCCTCGTTGTTTTCGCTGTCATCGTCTCGCTGCTTGCCGAAGTTTTCTACGGCTACGTGCAAGATCTTCAGGATGCAGGTTGGGTTCGGCCAAGCGTGCGGGAACACTACACAATCGTGCGTGCGACTGGAAACGTGGCGTTTAAACCGATTAAAGATTTCTGAACGTCAGATGAACGAGGCATTCAAAGTCGCTTCAGATCGGCCTTGGTAAACGACCGGTCAATACCCCTGGAACCATTTTCGCACGCATGCGTTCACTCAACCGAAGCGTAACGCGATACGCCGCACAAGGAAGAAAATATGCCCAACAAGATTACCATGATTAATGCTGTCTGGATGGTAATGATGACCGGTATGCTTGCAGCGACAGTCGCGCTCTACGATCACAAAGTGGATGCGTCCAAGGTGTATGGTCCCTATGCGTCGGCACGCGCGACGATAGCAAGCCAGTACTAAGGAACGTGAACGCAAAACCCAGGAGGATTGCTCATGTTCACGATATTGACTGTGCTTACTGCTCTTATCAGTATCATGTTTGTCGTGTCCGTGGCTTCCACCATTTCAGCCCTTCGCCATGAAAGCAAAGAGGTAAAGAAGGTTGATGGAAAGCACAGCTGGTTCTAACCGCTGTCGCCATTCTGGGATCGAAAATTTCAGCCACTGAAGGCCGGATGAATTGAGTTCGTCCGGCCTTTTTCCTGCCCAAGGATGGTGCCAGCGATCCCTGTTCGACGATGTTTACGCGAGACTTTCTAATCTTCGATGCGCCGCACCATTATGACGTCGTCGATCTCTCTGTTGTCATGCATAAAAACCGCCGGGAATACGCCCGGTCTCATGGAAGCCTTCGCGTTCATAAAACCGTATGGCAGCCATATTCTCAGCGCTGACCGCGAGCTGCAGCTGTCGGATACCGTTCCCTCGCGCATAGCCCACCGTCGCATCCAGAAGTGACTTGGCGCAGCCGCCACCCCTTTCACAACGACGCACATAGACCATTATCAACGTTGCGCGGTGCGCCATTTTACTGGCACGTTGTCGGCTTAGACCCATAATGCCAACAGGATCATCATGCCTGAAGGCCACGAATACCGGCCCGTCGATCAGCCGTTTGCGCCATTCTTCATCTGTGAGCGCCTCCCAGTCCTCGGCGCTGCTGGCAAAGGCAGCGGGCTCGAGCCGCAGCGCTTCCAGGCGAATACGCTGGAAAATGGCAACGTCATCAATACCGAGGATTCGGATCAATCTGCTCTCCATTCGACTCCAGCGCTACTATTCGAGATGGTTGAGGCAGCGCCTCTTGGTTTCCGACAAAAAGAAAACCGGGCAGCGGAACTGCCCGGTTTTCAAGCTCAGAATAGCAACACATCAAGCTTCCGTGTCAGGTGCGCTTTCCGGGGTCGGGGCAATGTCGTCACCAATCTCGGCAACGTCTTCTGCCTCTTCCTCAGGCTCGCTGATGCGCTCCACCGATACGACCTTCTCATCCTTGGCAGTTGAGAAGATGGTGACGCCCTTCGTTGCGCGGCTCGCGACGCGGATGCCGCCCACGGGAACACGGATCAGCTGGCCGCCGTCCGATACCAGCATGATCTGGTCGCCGTCGTTGACCGGGAAGGCAGCCACAAGCTCGCCGATCTCGGCCGTCTTGGACGTGTCGGTGGCGCGAATGCCCTTGCCGCCGCGGCCGGAAATCCGGAAGTCGTAGGAAGAGGAGCGCTTGCCGAAGCCCTTTTCGGAAACCGTCAGCACGTATTGCTCGCGTGCCTTCAGTTCCTCGTAGCGATCGTCGCTCAATTGACCTTCCTCGGTCACCTCCTCGCCGACCAGCGAGATTTCCTCAGCGTCACCCGTCGTCAGGCGCCGCTCGCTTGCGGCTCGCTTCAGATAGGCTGCGCGCTCCCAGGGTTCGGCATCCACGTGTCCGACAATCGTCATCGAGATGATGCGGTCGCCATCGCCGAGGTTGATGCCGCGAACGCCGATCGAGTTGCGGCCAGCGAAGACGCGGACATCATCAACGGGGAAGCGGATGCACTGGCCGAGTGCGGTCGTCAGAAGCACATCGTCATGCTCGGTGCAGGTCTCGACGGAGAGGATTTCGTCGCCCTCTTCCTCGAGCTTCATCGCGATCTTGCCATTGCGGTTGACCTGGACGAAGTCGGAAAGCTTGTTGCGGCGAACAGTCCCGCGTGTCGTCGAGAACATGACGTCGAGCTTGTCCCAGCTCTCCTCGTCCTCCGGCAACGGCAGGATCGTCGTGATGCGTTCGCCAGGCTCCAGCGGCAGCATGTTGATGAGCGCCTTACCACGTGCGGTCGGCGTGCCGATCGGCAGGCGATAGACCTTCTCCTTGTAGACGATACCGCGTGAGGAGAAAAACAGAACCGGCGTATGTGTGTTGAGAACGAATAGCTGGCTAACAAAATCCTCGTCGCGCGTGGTCATGCCGGAACGGCCCTTGCCGCCACGGCGCTGGGCACGATAGGTCGTCAGCGGCACGCGCTTGATGTAGCCGAGATGCGAGACGGTCACGACCATGTCTTCGCGGGCGATGAGATCCTCATCATCCATCTCAAGGCCGCCGTCCATGATCTCGGTGCGACGCGGCGTGCCGAATTCGTCGCGAACGGCTGCGAGCTCGTCCTTAACGATCGTCTGGATGCGGATTCGCGACGACAGAATTTCCAGGTAATCCTTGATCTCTTCGCCGATCTTGTTGAGTTCATCGCCGATTTCGTCGCGGCCGAGAGCCGTCAGACGGGCCAAACGCAGCTCGAGGATGGCGCGCGCCTGCTCTTCCGAGAGGTTATACGTCAGGTCCTCGTTGATGCGGTGCCGCGGGTCATCGATCAGGCGGATCAGGCTTTCGACATCGGATGCCGGCCAGCGGCGTGTCATCAGCTCTTCGCGGGCAGACTGCGGATCCGGCGCCTGCCGGATCACGCGGATCACTTCGTCGATGTTGGCAACGGCAATCGCCAGACCCACCAAGACGTGGGCTCGTTCGCGGGCCTTGCGCAGTAGAAATTTCGTTCTCCGGCTAACAACTTCCTCGCGGAACGAGACGAAGGCACGGAGCATGTCAAGCAGCGTCAGCTGTTCCGGCTTGCCGCCGTTCAGCGCCACAATGTTGCAGCCGAAGGAGGTCTGCAGCGGTGTATAGCGGTAGAGCTGGTTCAGGATGACGTCCGCATTGGCATCGCGCTTCAGTTCGACGACGACGCGATAGCCCTGGCGGTCAGATTCATCGCGCAGGTCGGAGATGCCTTCGATACGCTTGTCGCGCACCAGTTCGGCCATCTTCTCGATCATCGTCGACTTGTTCACCTGATAGGGGATCTCGGTGATGATGATCTGTTCGCGATCGCCGCGCATCGGCTCGATGGCGGCGACACCGCGCATGATCACCGAACCGCGGCCTGTCTCGTAGGCCGAGCGAATGCCGGCACGACCGAGGATCTTGGCGCCGGTCGGGAAGTCAGGACCCGGAATGATCTGCATGATCTCGGGCAGTTCGATCGCCGGATTGTCGATCAACGCGATGCAGCCGTCGATGACTTCGGAAAGATTGTGCGGCGGGATGTTGGTCGCCATGCCGACGGCAATGCCACCTGCTCCGTTGACCAACAGGTTCGGGAACTTGGCGGGAACGACGACAGGCTCGGAGAGCGTGCCGTCATAGTTGTCACGGAAGTCGACCGTTTCCTTGTCGAGATCGTCGAGCAACGAATGCGCGGCCTTCTGCAGGCGGCACTCGGTGTAGCGTTCGGCCGCCGGCGGATCGCCGTCGACAGAGCCGAAGTTGCCCTGGCCGTCGATCAGCGGCAGTCGAAGCGACCAGTCCTGCGCCATACGCGCCAGCGCGTCGTAGATCGCCGCGTTGCCGTGCGGATGGTATTTACCCATCACATCCCCGGTAACACGGGCGCATTTTACGTATTTCTTGTTCCAATCGATGCCGAGTTCGGACATGCCGTAGAGGATGCGCCGGTGCACGGGCTTCAGGCCGTCGCGCACATCAGGCAGGGCGCGGCTCACGATAACGCTCATCGCGTAGTCGAGGTACGACCGCTGCATTTCCTCCATGATGGAGATGGGCTCGATGCCTGGCGGGAGCTTCCCGCCGCCGGGGGGTGTTTGCTCAGTCAAAACGGATCACGATCTCTTCTAGAATCACTTGAAGATTTATAGCGGAAAGGCTGTTCCTGCGCCAATTTTGGCAAGGGTTTTGAACAGTCTTTTGCGGTCTTATGAGGGCAATTTTGGCCTCAACGGCAACAATTTACGCCATCCAGAGAGCGCCATTTGCCAAATTGATTTCTCAGCATCACAATTGCCCAAAACCAAGCGTTCATATGGGCTCATGGAGAGACAATGGCAAGCGCCGACCAACTGATCAACGCTTTCACGACGCTGCTTGTCACGATCGATCCGCCCGGCCTTGCGCCGATCTTTCTCGGGCTCACCACCGGCATGAGCCGCAGTCAGCGAAAGCAGGTGGCGATGCGCGGCACGATCATCGCCTTTGTCATTCTTGCCGTCTTCGCCCTGTTCGGGGCCAGTGTGCTGGGCGTGCTCGGCATCTCGATCGGAGCCTTCCGTATCGCCGGTGGTCTCCTCTTGTTCTGGATCGCTTTTGAAATGGTGTTCGAGAAGCGGCAGGACCGTAAGGAGAAGACCAGCACGCAGGCGATCACCGTCGATCACATCCACAATATTTCGGTCTTTCCGTTGGCGCTTCCCCTGATCGCCGGTCCTGGCGCCATTTCGGCAACGATTCTGATTGCTGGGTCGATGCAGGGTTCACTCGAGCGTGCGCAATTGATCATCGTCATTGCATCAAGTTTGCTGCTGCTGTTTCTGGCGCTGCTGATTGCCGACCGGCTCGATCGCTTCCTCGGCGTTACGGGGCGCGCAATTCTGACCCGCCTTCTCGGCGTCATCCTGGCTGCGCTTGCCACGCAGTTCGTGGTCGATGGCTTGAAGTCAACGCTGGGGACGATGCCGGCTGGCTAGATTGAGCTAGGGTTTCTCTTGCGGCAAATGCGAGTGCAGCGTCCCTTCGTACCTGCGTTCTATGCTTGCAGCAACCGCGTTTGCGCTTCCAAGATCGTTCCTCGGGGCGCCGCGGCGTTCTCAAATATCTGGTAGAGGAAGAGCTTTATTGCCTCGGCTTCCCGGACGACAACTGGCTCTAGAGCCGGATCGCTGGCTGTCCATGCCCGCATGGTTGCAATTGATCTGCCGACAGCACCGGATCTGCGCATCGCGGACGAGCTGAACAACTTGCTTTCAACGATATACCAGACGAAGATCCGGATCGCGATCGACCTCATATGCGTCTCTTGCGCCCGGATCGATTTGAATTCGGCCCAGAGCCTCCGCAAATGATCTTCACTTAGGCGGTCGAGATCCAAACCGAGTTCCAATAAATCCTCGCTGACCATTCGCCGTGCTGCGCTGGTCGTGAGCAACCCAAATTGGGAACCTATTTCTCTCATGACACGAAATATCGTGCTAGCCCGTCAATTTGGAAACCCTGCCGCACCTATCCTTTCGGAGAGGGAGACACTGCTACTTTGATTAGAATCTCTTACAATGCCTACGGTTTGTTAGCCAATTCGGCTAAGGCGCAGAAAATGGATCACTTTGTTGCAGCAGCGAGACGCCACGTTGCGCGCGGACATTGCGTTCGTGCCCGCCTATTACACCGTCAGACAGCAATGACAATTTCTGCGAGCGGAGGCGCATCTGGGCCTCTTAAGGCTGACGCGGCGGAAAGACCTGTGCGCCCCCGGCTCTGAGATCAAACAAAGACGGCGCACTTTGCAGCGCGCCGTCGAGCTGATGTCACCAAAGTTGCGCTGCGATCAGAACGGGATATCGTCATCGAGATCGCGCGAGAAGTTTCCACCGCTACCGCCGCTGCTGCGACCAGTCGATTGCGAGGGCGCACCGTAGTCATCGCCGCCGCCGAAATCACCGCCGGCATTGCTGCCACGACCACCGCCAAAGCCGGAGCTTGCGCCCCCGCCCTCGCCGCGACCGTCGAGCATCGTCAGCGTCGAGTTAAAGCCCTGCAGAACGACTTCCGTCGAATAGCGGTCCTGGCCGTTTTGATCCTGCCACTTGCGGGTCTGCAGCGCGCCCTCGATGTAGAGCTTAGCACCCTTCTTCACATACTGCTCGACGACCTTGCAGAGGCCCTCATTGAAGACCACGACCGTATGCCATTCCGTCTTCTCGCGGCGTTCGCCGGAGTTGCGGTCACGCCAGGTCTCGGACGTTGCGATGCGAAGGTTGGCGATCGGCCGGCCATCCTGGGTCCGCCGGATTTCGGGGTCGGCGCCCACGTTTCCGATCAGAATTACCTTGTTTACGCTGCCAGCCATACTTTCACCTTACCTGCCGCCCTGCCCGGCGGCGCTTGAAACAATCGGTGCACCTTAAACCATAGAGCACCGGCGATGGGCGTCCATCACCAGTTCATCCACAAGGAATTTTGTTCTTTATTTGTTCTAATTTATCCCTATGATCCTGTCAACCGAATCGAAAACCTTGCAGGGGACGGACATTCAGCCTCGACTCGCCAGCCGGCATCACTAAATAAGGGGCTTGTTCCAGCACAGAAGCAGAAGACGATGAGCGAACTGAAGACGATTTCCATCCGCGGCGCGCGTGAGCACAATTTGAAGGGCATCGATCTCGATCTGCCGCGAAACAGGCTTATCGTCATGACCGGCCTTTCGGGGTCCGGAAAATCGTCGCTTGCCTTTGACACGATCTATGCCGAAGGGCAGCGGCGCTATGTCGAAAGCCTTTCGGCCTATGCGCGCCAGTTCCTTGAAATGATGCAGAAGCCCGACGTCGATCAGATCGACGGCTTGTCGCCAGCGATTTCGATCGAGCAGAAGACGACCTCGCGCAATCCACGCTCGACGGTCGGCACGGTGACCGAAATCTACGACTATATGCGTCTGCTCTTTGCCCGCGTCGGTGTGCCTTATTCGCCTGCGACCGGGCTGCCGATCGAGAGTCAGACGGTCAGCCAGATGGTCGATCGCGTGCTGGAGTTCGGAGAAGGCACGCGTCTTTACATTCTCGCGCCGCTCGTGCGCGGGCGTAAGGGCGAATACAAGAAAGAACTCGCGGACCTGATGAAGAAGGGCTTCCAGCGCGTCAAGGTCGACGGTCAGTTCTACGAGATCGCGGACGTGCCGGCTCTCGACAAGAAGTACAAGCATGACATCGACGTCGTGGTCGACCGCATTGTCGTGCGACCGGATATGGCTTCGCGACTTGCCGACAGCTTCGAGACTTCGCTGAAGCTTGCCGACGGCTTGGCTGTCGCGGAATTCGCCGACAAGCCGCTGCCGCCGGAAGAAACCGCCGCCGGCGGCTCTGCCAACAAGTCGCTCAACGAAACGCATGAACGCGTTCTCTTTTCGGAAAAGTTCGCCTGCCCGGTGTCGGGCTTCACCATTCCTGAGATCGAGCCGCGGCTTTTTTCGTTCAACAATCCAGCCGGTGCCTGCCCGACCTGCGACGGCCTTGGCGCCCAGCAGAAGATCGACGCCAACCTGATCGTGCCCGAACCCGAGCGCACGCTGCGCGACGGCGCCATTGCGCCATGGGCGAAGTCGACCTCGCCCTATTACAATCAGACGCTCGAAGCCCTCGGCAAGCATTACGGCTTCAAGCTCGGCGCCCGTTGGAACGATCTGTCCGATAAGGCCAAGGACGTCATCTTGAATGGCACCGACGAGAAGATCGAATTCCATTATGCCGATGGTGCACGGTCCTATACCACGCACAAGAACTTCGAAGGCATCATCACTAATCTCGAGCGTCGCTGGAAAGAGACGGATTCCGCCTGGGCGCGCGAGGAAATCGAGCGCTTCATGTCGGCCGCGCCCTGCCCGTCTTGCGGCGGTTTCCGCCTGAAGCCCGAGGCGCTTGCCGTCAAGATCAATACGCTGCATATCGGCCAGGTGACCGATATGTCGATCCGCGTCGCCCGTGACTGGTTCGAGGTCCTGCCGCAGTCGCTGAGCGCCAAGCAGAACGAGATCGCGGTCCGGATACTCAAGGAGATCCGCGACCGCCTGCGCTTCCTCAATGACGTCGGCCTGGATTACCTAAGCCTGTCGCGAAACTCCGGCACCCTGTCGGGCGGTGAAAGTCAGCGTATCCGGTTGGCGTCACAGATTGGTTCCGGCCTGACCGGTGTATTGTATGTCCTCGACGAACCTTCGATCGGCCTGCATCAGCGCGATAACGCCCGGTTGCTCGATACGCTGAAGCACCTTCGCGATATCGGCAATACCGTGATCGTGGTCGAGCATGACGAGGACGCGATCTTGACCGCCGACGACGTCGTCGACATCGGTCCGGCGGCCGGCATCCATGGTGGCCAGGTGATTGCCCACGGCACACCGCAGGAGATCATGGCAAACCCGAAGTCGCTGACCGGGAAATATCTGTCCGGCGAACTGGGCGTTCCGGTTCCCGACGAGCGACGCAAGCCCAAGAAGGGCAAGGAGATCAAGGTCGTCGGTGCCCGCGGCAACAATCTGAAGAATGTCACCGCCTCCATCCCGCTCGGGGTGTTTACGGCGGTCACCGGCGTATCCGGGGGCGGAAAGTCGACGTTCCTGATCGAGACGCTGTATAAATCGGCTGCGCGTCGCGTCATGGGCGCCCGCGAAATTCCGGCCGATCATGATCGCATCGACGGTTTCGAGCATATCGACAAGGTTATCGATATCGATCAGTCGCCGATCGGCCGCACGCCGCGCTCCAACCCGGCGACCTATACGGGCGCGTTCACCCCGATCCGCGACTGGTTTGCCGGCCTTCCGGAAGCGAAGGCGCGAGGCTATCAGCCCGGGCGTTTCTCGTTCAACGTCAAGGGCGGTCGATGCGAAGCCTGCCAGGGTGACGGCGTCATCAAGATCGAGATGCATTTCCTGCCTGACGTCTACGTCACCTGCGATGTCTGCCACGGCAAGCGCTACAACAGGGAGACGCTTGACGTTACGTTCAAGCACAAGTCGATTGCTGACGTGCTCGATATGACGGTAGAAGAAGGTGTCGATTTCTTCGCCGCCGTCCCCGCCGTGCGGGACAAGCTGCAAGCGTTGAAGGATGTCGGCCTCGGTTACATCAAGGTCGGACAGCAAGCGAACACGCTGTCGGGTGGCGAGGCGCAGCGCGTCAAGCTGGCAAAGGAGCTGTCGAAGAGGTCGACAGGCCGCACGCTCTATATCCTGGACGAACCGACGACCGGTCTTCATTTCCACGACGTCGCCAAGCTTTTGGAAATGCTGCAGGAGCTGGTCAATCAGGGCAATTCGGTCGTCGTTATCGAGCACAATCTCGAGGTCATCAAGACCGCGGACTGGATTCTTGATTTCGGTCCGGAAGGCGGTGATGGCGGCGGCGAGATCGTTGCCGTCGGCACGCCGGAAGCGATCGTCAAGGAGGAGCGATCCTATACCGGACACTTTCTGAAGGAGTTGCTTGAGCGGCGCCCTGCTCGAAAAGCTGTAGTGGCAGCCGAGTGATGCTGAGAGCGGCGTCGCTCGATGATCTGCAGGCGGTCGGAGCGCTGACCGCCGAAGCCTATGCTCCGTACACGCGTCTCCTCGGGCGTCCACCGATCCCGGTCAGCGAGAATTACGGACCGCGCATTGGTCGCGGTGAGGTCTGGTTGCGGGAAGTGCAGGGCGAGCTTGCAGGGTTAGCCGTCGTCGAGCGGCACCCAGAGCATATGATGCTCTTCAGCATTGCCGTCGCCCCGAGATTCCAGGGTGCCGGCCACGGTGTTGCCATTCTGCGATGGGCGGAAGAGACGGCGCGGGAATGGGGCTTCCGGAATTCGTCTCTACACAAATGCGCGCATGGAACGGAATATTGCGATCTACCGCGCGTTTGGCTTTCAGGAAACGGGTCGCCGGGAGCATCCGCATTGGCCAGGATGGGTGATCGTCGATATGGCAAAGCAAGTCAGCGTACAGATGTAATCAGAGGAGGAAGAAATGACGAAATCCGGCAATATTCGCGTCGGCATCGGCGGCTGGACCTTCGAGGCATGGCGGGATCATTTCTACCCCGGGGACCTGAAGCAGAAAGACGAACTGCATTATGCAAGCCGCAAGCTGAAAGTCATTGAGATCAACGGCACCTACTACAGCTCGCAGAAGCCGGAGACCTTCGCCAAGTGGGCCGCGGATGTACCTGACGAGTTCATATTTTCGCTTAAGGCCAGTCGCTTTGTCACCAATCGCCGCGTGCTGACGGAAGCCGGCGAGTCGATGGAGCGCTTTCTGACCCAGGGTCTAACTGAGCTCGGCCCTCACCTGGGGCCAATCCTCTGGCAGTTCGCGCCGACGAAGAAGTTCGATCCGGAGGACTTTGAAGGCTTTCTGAAGTTGCTGCCTAGCAAGCAGGATGGCTTGTCTCTGAAGCATGTCGTCGAGGTGCGTCACGACTCGTTCAAGGTGCCGGAATTCGTTGCGCTGCTTGCGAAGTATGGAGTCGCGCCTGTTTGCGCCGAGCATTTCGATTACCCGATGATCGCGGATGTGACGGCTGACTTCGTTTATGCCCGCCTCCAGAAGGGCTCGGACGACATCAGGACATGCTATTCGTCAAGCGATCTAAAGGCCTGGGCCAAGCGCCTCGAGACATGGGCGGAGGGCAAGTTTCCAGACGATCTGCCGCTGATCGATGGCAGCCGCAAGGTCGCGGCGCAGCCGCGGGACGTTTTCGCCTTCATGATCCACGAAGGCAAGGTCAATGCGCCGTTCGGGGCTATGGCCCTACAGGAAGCGACGGCACAATAGCGCCGTTTCTAGAGTGGAAGAACATGCGTTGCCAGTTCTTCCGCGGTCAGCCCTTTGCCGGCCCGCACGCCAGCCTCTCCGTGCATGTAGACTCCGGCAGCCGCCGCTTCGAAAGCGGGAAAGCCTTGGGCCATCAGTGCTCCGATGATCCCGGCAAGGACGTCCCCGGAGCCGGCTGTCGCGAGCCAAACCGGGGCGTTCACGTTGATATAAGCTCTACCGTCAGGCGATGCGATGACGGTATCGGAGCCTTTGTAGACGATTGCGGCGTTCGCTCGCGCCGCTGCAGCCTGCGCCTTTTCGACCTTCCCCATGGCCGCATCGGCGGCGATATCGGGAAACAGTCGGCCGAACTCGCCTTCGTGTGGCGTAAGCACCAGCCGCGGCTTGCCGTAGAACCTTGAAAACAGCTCGTCCGGGGCATCCTTGAACGAAGAAAGCCCGTCGGCGTCAAGCACCAGATGCCGCTTGGAAAGCGCTGCCACGAACCGGCGTGCCTTGTCACCGACGCCAAAACCGGGGCCAAGAACGAATGTCTGTAGCCGTTCGTCGCGGAGCCAATCGCGGAGCGCCGCCTCATCGTCGATCGCATGCAGCATGATCGCCGTAAGGTGCGCCGCATTGGCGCCCAATGCGCCTTCTGGCGCGGCGATTGTCACAAGCCCTGCGCCGGCCTTCAACCCCGCCATCGCCGACATCCGCGCAGCGCCGGTCCTGCTCGCTTCACCGGAGAAGACGACAAGGTGGCCACGCTTGTATTTGTGTGTTTCCAGTCCGCTCGATGGCAGCAGATGTCGCCATCGTTCTGGCCTGTTCTCGGCGATCTGTTGCTTCTTCTCAGCGCGGACGATGCGGGCGGGTATGCCGATATCGAAGACCTCCAGTTCGCCGCAGAGCTCTCGCCCCGGCATCAAGAGATGACCGGGTTTCCGCGTCATGAAGGTCGCAGTCCGAGCCGCCACAAAGGCCGCTCCTCGGATGGCTCCGGTGCGACCGTCGACGCCGGATGGCAAGTCGACGGCAATCACCGGCACCCGCGCCTCCTTCACCCGTCCAATCACTTCGAAGACGTTCTCCGGAACATCGCGGGCAAGGCCGGCCCCGAACAGGGCATCGATAACCACATCGCCGTTGCGCGGCTGATACGTCTCAAGCGGCTGTGCGCGGGTCGGCGCCAGACTGTCCCTCGCGCGGGCGGCATCTCCCTTGAGCCTTTCCGGTTTGCCCAATTGGAATACGTCGACAGCGACACCGCTCTCAGCCAGCCGACGAGCTGCAACATAGCCGTCGCCCCCGTTATTGCCAGGTCCACAAAGCACGGCCGCGCGAAGGGCCGTCGGAAAATCGCGCAGCAAAATCGCTGCTACGGCGGCCCCCGCCCGTTCCATAAGGGAATAGCTGTTGATACCGGACGCGGCTGCCGCCGCGTCAACAGCTGTCATGTCTTCCGGGGTAAGGAGCAACAAGGAGATTCTTTCGGTCATCACCGCATTCAAACAGAAATCGCCTAAATAACAACCGGTCGACTGATCTCTGCGCAGATCAAAAAATATGCAATTGCACAAACGAAAGGCTGGCTCAGTACTTTGTCGGGAATTATTAGTGTGGGCAAATATTCCAGAAATTGGCCAGGATTTGCCTTCAGTGCGTCGATTTTCGAAAGTTTCTATCCAAAAAAACGCGAAAACCGCTGATGTTGCGCACTTTTTCGCACGGTTGGCGGTGTTTTTCGAAAAATCGGCTTCCCAACTGGCACGATAACTGCATCATGACGCAAAGTAGGCTTGAGCCTGCTTTTAACGGGAGAAGCGGAGAGTCATTTTCTCATGAAAAAGATCGAAGCGATCATTAAGCCCTTCAAGCTCGACGAAGTGAAGGAAGCCCTTCAGGAAGTTGGCCTGCAGGGTATTACAGTTACGGAAGCGAAGGGCTTCGGTCGCCAGAAGGGCCATACGGAACTCTACCGTGGCGCGGAATATGTGGTCGATTTCCTACCGAAGGTGAAAGTGGAAGTCGTTCTCGCGGACGAAAACGCGGAAGCCGTCATCGACGCGATCCGCAAGGCCGCCCAAACCGGCCGCATTGGCGACGGCAAGATTTTCGTGTCCAATGTCGAGGAGGTTATCCGCATCCGTACCGGCGAAACCGGTATCGACGCTATCTAACTTTTATCGCCTTCCGGCGAACCATCGTCATCTCAAATAAAGGAACTATTTAATGGCGACCGCAAGCGAAATTCTTAAGCAAATCAAGGAAAACGACGTCAAGTTCGTGGACCTGCGCTTCACCGATCCAAAGGGCAAGCTGCAGCATGTGACGATGGACGTCGTCTGTGTCGACGAGGACATGTTCGCTGATGGCGTCATGTTCGACGGCTCCTCGATCGCTGGCTGGAAGGCCATTAACGAATCCGACATGGTGCTGATGCCGGACCCGGAAACGGTTCATATGGACCCGTTCTTCGCGCAGTCCACCATGGTCATTCTTTGCGATATTCTCGACCCGGTTTCTGGCGAAGCCTATAACCGCGATCCGCGCGGCACTGCCAAGAAGGCTGAGGCTTACCTGAAAGCATCCGGCATCGGCGACACTGTCTTCGTTGGTCCGGAAGCAGAATTCTTCGTTTTCGACGACGTTCGCTACAAAGCTGATCCCTACAATACCGGCTTCAAGCTCGACTCCACGGAGCTGCCGTCTAACGACGACACCGAATATGAGACCGGCAACCTTGGTCACCGTCCGCGTGTCAAGGGCGGCTACTTCCCGGTTCCGCCGATCGACAGCTGCCAGGACATGCGTTCGGAAATGCTGACGGTTTTGTCGGAAATGGGCGTCGTCGTCGAAAAGCATCACCATGAAGTGGCGGCTGCCCAGCACGAACTCGGCATCAAGTTCGACACGCTCGTCCGCAATGCCGATAAGATGCAGATCTACAAGTACGTCGTGCACCAGGTCGCCAACGCCTATGGCAAGACGGCGACCTTCATGCCGAAGCCGATCTTCGGCGACAACGGATCGGGCATGCACGTGCATCAGTCGATCTGGAAGGGCGGCAAGCCGACCTTTGCGGGCGACGAATACGCAGGCCTGTCCGAAACCTGCCTCTACTACATCGGGGGCATCATCAAGCACGCCAAGGCAATCAACGCTTTCACCAATCCGTCGACGAACTCCTACAAACGTCTCGTCCCGGGCTACGAAGCACCGGTTCTGCTGGCCTACTCGGCCCGCAATCGTTCTGCTTCGTGCCGCATTCCGTTCGGCACCAACCCGAAGGCAAAGCGCGTCGAAGTGCGCTTCCCGGATCCGATGGCTAACCCCTACCTCGCCTTCGCTGCGATGTTGATGGCCGGCCTCGATGGCATCAAGAACAAGATCCATCCGGGCAAGGCCATGGACAAGGACCTTTACGACCTGCCGCCGAAGGAGCTGAAGAAGATCCCGACGGTCTGCGGCTCGCTGCGCGAAGCGCTGGAAAGTCTCGACAAAGACCGCAAGTTCCTGACGGCCGGTGGTGTTTTCGATGATGACCAGATCGATTCCTTCATCGAGCTGAAGATGGCCGAAGTGATGCGCTTCGAGATGACGCCGCATCCGGTCGAGTACGACATGTACTACTCGGCTTGATCATCAAGAAGCGAAGCCCCGGCTCGCTCGGGGCTTCGTCTGTCGATGTCATGGCTGCCAAGAGGTGGATGTGACACTCATGTGACGAGATCTCGCACAAATCTTGATTTGAGTGAGGCCAATCACCAAATCAGGTGATGAAAGGAAGTCGTACCATGAAAGAAAGAGTAGCTAAGTTTAGTATCGGTGAAGTGGTTCGGCACAAGGTATTTCCGTTTCGCGGCGTGATCTTCGATGTCGATCCGGAATTCGCGAATACGGAAGAATGGTGGAATTCCATTCCCGCCGAGGTGCGCCCCAGCAAGGATCAGCCCTTCTACCATCTGCTAGCCGAGAATGATGAAAACGAATACGTTGCCTACGTATCCGAGCAGAACCTGGTGAACGACGAGAGCGGCGTGCCGCTCCGCAATGAACAGGTCTATCAGATTTTCGATATGGCACCGACGGGGCAGTTCAAACCCAAGATGAACTTCGCCCACTAACGTCCTGTGCTATCTTTCAAAACCCCGCTCAACGCGGGGTTTTTCTTTGCCTGGATCATGCAACAAAAAAACCCGGCCAACGCCGGGTTTTCGTAAGGTCATACGGCTCAGAATTACTGAGCCTTGGCAGCCTTCTGGGCTTCCTCAAGCTTCTTGCGCGCTTCGTCAGCCTTCTTCTGCATGCTGTCCTGCAGGCTCTTCTGGCTTTCGGCGAGCTTGGAAGCGGATACCGCTTCGCCATCGAATGCGCCGGTGAAGCCTTCGAGCGAAATCTTGATCGGATTCGGCGCGCGGCGGAAGTTGATCGAGGTCAGCACTAGATCGGTGCCCTTCTTCAGGCTAGCGACCATGGCGTCGGTCAGCGGGATCTGGGCGACGCAACGGTCAGGCATGCACATCAGGTAATCGATCTTCTGGGCCTTGCCGCCGTCGATCTGCATCGCGACGCCTGGCGGGATCAGACGGGCCGGCGGCACCGAAACCTGAAGGCTCTTGTTGTTAATCTTGCCGGAGACGCTGATGAGGCCGACGCCCGTAACGAGCTGGCCACCGCCTGCGAGAACGACGTTCTGGACGACACAGACGTCGTTGTCTTCTTGCTTGCTGCAGGTCTTGTACCAGCCGAGACGCGGGGCGCCGGCAGCCGTGGCGGGAGCGTCGGCGGAGGCCGCTGCATCCTGCGCGAAGGACGATACGGGAGCTGCTGCAGCACCAAGCATCACTGCCAGAACGGACAGGGCTGCCCGCGTTTTGTTTTCAGCCTTGAACATCATAACGAATTCCGTCTCCTGAAATCCCTTAGGGACGACAACGTGCCATCCTCACCAACAGGGTTGTTCGCACTCCACCTCTTAAAACAATGAGGCAAATGCATGACCCCCCGACTTCGGGTTCCCCTGTTACATTGCGTCGGGTCAGATATCCAGTATTTCTTTGACCTTTTCAGGGTCATCCGAAAGAATTCGGCGCGGATGGTGAATTGCGGTGGCTGCATGATAGTCTTGCGCCGAATCGTGCCGTTCCCCGGAAAGGACCTCAACGATGCTCCGGATCGTTCTTCCTGTCATTTTCACCTTGGTTGGCAGTGCAGCTCTCGCCGAGCCGGTGCATGGCATCGCGATGCACGGCGCGCCGGCCCTGCCCGCCGATTTCAAGCATCTTCCCTACGCCAATCCCGATGTGAAAAAGGGCGGCAAGATCAGTTATGGCGTCGTTGGGACCTTCGACAGCCTCAATCCCTTCATCTTGAAAAGTATGCGCACGACGGCGCGCGGCATGTGGGATCCGGAATACGGGAACCTCGTCTTCGAAACGCTGATGCTTCGCTCGCGTGACGAACCCTTCACGCTCTACGGTCTGCTGGCGCAGTCCGTCGAATGGGATGAGGACCGCACTTACATCCAGTTCAATCTCAATCCGGCCGCCAAGTGGTCGGACGGCCAGCCGGTGACACCGGATGACGTGATTTTCACCTTCAATCTTTTGAAGGAAAAGGGCCGCGTGCCCTTCAGCACGCGACTGAATGCCGTCGACAAGATTGAGAAGGTCGGAGACCACAGTGTTCGCTTTACCTTCAACGACAAGGCCGATCGCGAATTCCCGCTGATTCTGGCCGGCTCGACGCCGATCCTGCCGAAACATGCCATCGATCCGGAGACATTCGATCGTTCGTCGCTCACGCCTCCCGTGGGGTCCGGCCCCTACAAGGTCAAATCACTGAAGCCCGGCGAAAGCATCACCTTCGAGCGCGATCCCAACTACTGGGGCAAGGACATTCCGGCAAAGGTCGGTCTCGACAACTACGATCAGATAACAGTCCAGTATTTTTTGCAGGACACGACCCTCTTTGAGTCCTTCAAGAAAGGCGACATCGACATCTACCCGGACGGCAGTCCCGGCCATTGGGCAAGCGCCTACAACTTCCCTGCTGTTACTTCGGGCAACGTCGTCAAGGACACGTTCGAGCCGAAGCTGCCGAGCGGCATGTTCGGCTTCGTTTTCAACACTCGTCGGCCGGTCTTTGCCAACGCGAAGCTTCGCGAGGGGCTGTCGCTGATCTTCGATTTCGAATGGGCGAACAAGAACCTCTTCTCGAACGCCTATATCCGCACCCAGAGCTTCTGGCAGAACTCCGACCTGTCGAGCTTCGGAGTGCCGGCTGACGAACGCGAGCTGAAGCTTCTCGGGCCGATCAAGGATCGAATCGATCCGGCGATTCTTGACGGTACCTACAAACTTCCCGTGACCGATGGTTCGGGCCGCGATCGCAATGTCCTGAAACAAGCGGCGGCGCTCCTCAAGGAAGCAGGCTACACCATCAAGAATGGCAAGATGAGCGACGCTAACGGCCGTCCGCTTTCTTTCGAGATCATGACGCAGAACACCGACCAGGAGAAGCTGGCGGTGTCCTATCAGCGCTCGCTGCAGCTGCTCGGCATTGCCGCGACGATCCGCACGGTGGACGATTCCCAATATCAGAGCCGTACTAGCAGTTTTGACTATGACGTGATCGTCAAGTCCTACACCTCATCCCTGTCTCCCGGCATCGAACAGCTGGGACGTTGGTCTTCAGCGGCCAAGGAGCGGGACGGCACCGACAACTTCGCCGGAGTTGCCGACCCTGACGTCGATACGCTGATCCAGCATATCCTCACCGCTCGCTCGGCAGAGGACTTTACCGCCGCGGTGCGTTCGCACGATCGCATGCTGTTATCGGGACACTATGTCTTGCCGCTTTATCACGTTGACAAGCAATGGGTGGCGCGCAGCAAGAGGATCGGTCATCCCGACATCGTGCCCCTCTACGGCTACCAGCTGCCAGCCTGGTGGGATCAGAGCGTCCAATAGACGGTTCCCATTTCCTGCCTGGTTGAAGTCTTCGGCCACAAGGCCTAGATGGCGGAAGGTTTCGATTTCAGGAAAAAGGGAAAAGCCCATGGAACGCATTACCATCGACGTTGTCTCTGACGTCGTCTGCCCGTGGTGCTATCTCGGCAAGGCACGGTTGGAACTCGCGATTGCCGAAGTTCAGGACGAGGTCGGCGTCGACATCAACTGGCGCCCCTACCGCCTCAACCCCGACTATCCGCCGGAAGGCGTCGACCAGAAGAAGGCGCTCGAGCAGAAGCTTGGCGGTGCCGAGCGTGTCGCTCAAGGGCACAAGACGCTGAGTGAACTCGGTCGTGAGGTGGGTATCAAGTTCGACTTCGACGCGATCAAGATCGGTCCGAATACGCTGGATGCGCATCGTTTGATCCATTGGGCGATGGTTGAGGATCGAGAGAAGCAGGACCGTCTTGTCAATGCGCTCTTCAGAGCGAATTTCGAGGAAGGGCGCAATGTCGGCGACCATGCCGTCCTGCTCGATATCGCAGAGAAGGCCGGCATGGACCGAGCCGTCGTCTCCTCCCTGCTGGCGTCCGATGCGGACAAGGATCTGGTGATCGCGGAGATCGAGGCCGCGCAGAAGATGGGGGTGAACGGCGTCCCGTTCTTCATCTTCGATCAGCAGTATGCCGTCAGCGGTGCGCAGACGCCTGATGTGTTGGCGGGCGCGCTTCGCGACATCGCCAAGGCGAAGGCCGAAGCGCGCGCAGGCATGAACTGAACGTCCTTACGTCTTCGCCATTTCCGCGAGCTGCGTCATGATGACGGCTGCGCCCTGCAGCCTTTTTTCAGGCGTCGGCAAATCGCGCGTGAGGAACACGCTTTGGTCCGGTCGGATCTTCGCCATCGTTCCCTGCTTGGCGATATAGCCGACCAGGTTTGCAGGATTCGGAAACTCCTTGTTTCGGAACTGGATCACCACGCCCTTCGGACCTGCATCCAGCTTCTCGACGTTGGCGACGCGGCAGAGCGATTTCACATAGACGATCTTCAGGAGGTGTTGGACCTCGATCGGCATCGGACCAAAGCGGTCGATCATCTCGGCGCCGAAGGCGTCGATTTCCTTCAGTTCCGTAATCTCCCCGAGGCGGCGATAGAGTGCCATGCGCAGGTGCAAATCGGGCACGTAGCCATCCGGGATCATGACCGACGTTCCGACCGAGATCTGCGGCGACCAGCCGCTATCCTGGATCTCATCCACGCCCTTCACCTCGGCAACGGCCTCTTCCAGCATCTGCTGGTAAAGTTCGAAGCCGACTTCCTTGATATGGCCGGACTGCTCTTCGCCGAGCAGGTTGCCGGCGCCGCGAATATCGAGATCGTGGCTGGCAAGCTGGAAGCCGGCGCCCAGGGTATCGAGCGACTGCAGCACCTTGAGGCGACGTTCCGCCGTCGCCGTCAGCACCTTGTTGACCGGCAGCGTGAAGAGCGCAAAGGCGCGCACCTTGGAGCGCCCGACACGACCGCGAAGCTGATAGAGCTGCGCGAGGCCGAACATATCGGCCCGGTGGACGATCAGCGTATTGGCAGTCGGCACGTCGAGGCCGGATTCCACGATCGTCGTTGATAGCAGTACGTCATAGCGGCCATCGTAAAAGGCATTCATGATGTCCTCAAGTTCGCCGGCCGGCATCTGACCGTGCGCGACCGCGACCTTCAACTCCGGCACGTCAGACCGCAGGAACGCATGGACATCCTCCAGATCGGCGAGCCGCGGGCAGACATAGAAGCTTTGGCCGCCGCGATAATGCTCGCGCATCAGCGTTTCGCGGATGACAAGCGAATCGAACGGCGAAATGAAGGTACGAACAGCCATGCGGTCGACCGGCGGCGTCGTGATCAGCGACAGCTCGCGCACGCCAGTCATCGCAAGCTGCAGCGTGCGCGGGATCGGCGTTGCCGAAAGCGTCAGTACGTGGACGTCGCTCTTCAGCTCTTTCAGGCGCTCCTTGTGCTTGACGCCGAAATGCTGCTCTTCGTCGATGATCAGCAGCCCGAGATTGGCAAACTTGATCCCGGCGCCGAGAAGCGCATGGGTGCCGACGACGATATCCGTCTTGCCCTCCGCGACTTCCTTCTTCGTCAACGCCAGTTCCTTTGACCCGACGAGGCGCGAGGCCTGCTGGATGCGCACAGGCAAGCCGCGGAATCGCTCGGCGAAGGTCTTGAAGTGCTGGCGCGCCAGCAGCGTTGTCGGCACGACGACAGCAACCTGAATGCCGTTCATCGCGGCCACGAAGGCGGCACGAAGCGCCACCTCCGTCTTGCCGAAGCCGACATCGCCGCAGACGAGACGATCCATCGGTCGACCAGCCCCAAGGTCAGAGCGCACAGCCTCGATGGCGTTGTCCTGGTCTTCCGTTTCGTCATAGGGGAAGCGGGCGGCGAATTCGTCGTAGAGCCCTTCCGGTGTCGTCAACACTGGCGCATGGCGTGTCAGGCGTTCGGCGGCGATGCGGATCAGCGCGTCCGCCATGTCGAGCAGCCGTTTCTTGAGCTTGGCCTTGCGCATCTGCCATGCGCCGCCGCCGAGCTTGTCGAGCTGTGCTTCCGTCCCCTCGCCACCATAGCGTGACAGAAGATCGATGTTCTCGACCGGCAGGAACAGCTTCGCGTCATCTGCGTACTGCAGTTCGAGGCAGGCATGCGGTGCGCCGGCCGCTTCGATGGTCCGCAGGCCTACAAATCGACCAATACCATGCTGCGCGTGGACGACGACCGAACCTTCGTCGAGCCCGGCAACCTCGGAGATGAAATCGGCAGCGCGTTTGCGCCGCTTCGAACGCCGCACCATGCGGTCGCCGAGGATGTCCTGCTCGCCGATCACGACGAGATTGCCGACTTCAAATCCGGATTCGAGACTGAGTACGCTGGCCGCCGCCTCGCCTTTGGCAAGGCTGTCCATCTCCTTCAGTGCGTCGATCGGCTTCACGCGCTCGAGCCCGTGCTCGTTCAGTACCTGCAGCAGACGCTCCAGTGAGCCTTCCGTCCAGGCGGTAATCAGCACCTTCGCGCCGGATGAGCGCTTGTCGGCAATATGCTTGACGACAGCGTCGAACACATTAATGCGTTCGGCGTTGCCACCACCCTCAGCGTTAGAGCGTGCCCAACGCTCGCCCTGCCGGGCGTCGAGATTGACGACGCGACGCGCTTCCCCTTCATGCTCGTTGAAGGGTGAAATACGCATCGCATTGAACGCGTCGAGCGTGTTGGCGAAAGTCTTTCCGTCCAAGTAGAGTTGGCCGGGTGTCACGGGCTTGTAGGGTGTTCCTTGCGCCATCTGCCCCTTGCCGGGCTGTCCGGTATTCAGGCGGGCGTCATAATAGTCGAAGACAAGCTTGGAACGCTCCTCGGCAGCCTGGCGCACCGTGTGATCAGTGACCAGCCGAAAACCTTTGAGATAGTCAAACACCGTCTCCAGCTTCTCGTAGAAAAGCGGCAGCCAATGCTCCATGCCAGGATAGCGTCGCCCCTCCGATATGGCGAGATAGAGCGCATCGTCGCGTGTCGCCGCGCCGAACGAGGAGAGGTAGCCCTTGCGGAAACGGCTGATGGTATCGGGTGTCAGGGTAACTTCGCTCATCGGGTTGAGGTCGAGTGAGCGGACCTGCCCTGTTGTGCGCTGGCTTGCCGGATCGAAGCTGCGGATGCTTTCCAGCGTGTCGCCGAAGAAGTCGAGGCGAACAGGTTCCTCGGAACCCGGCACGAAGACATCCAGAATGCCGCCACGCACCGCATATTCGCCAACCTCGCGCACCGTAGCGACGCGGTCGAAGCCGTTGCGTTCCAACCGCCCGGCGATGTCGTCCATGCGCACGGTGTTTCCCGGACGTGCCGAGAACGCGAGGCTCTCGATGATCTCCTGCGGGGCGACCTTCTGCAGCATTGCATTAACGGTCACCAGCACGATCGCAGCGTGTGGCTTCTTGTGATGCGCGATCAGACCGCCCAGCGCCGCAAGACGGCGCGCAGATGTGTCGGCGCTCGGTGAAACGCGGTCGTAAGGAAGACAGTCCCAGGCCGGCAAGGTGAGGACCGGGGTCTCGGGGGCAACGAAGCCGAGCATCTGCTCCAGGTCCACCATCCGCTGGCCATCGGAAAGCACATAGGCGACCGGTTCGCCGGCGCGTGCCAGATTGGCCAGCAACAGAGCCTCCATACCTGTGGGCACGTTGCCGATCGTCAGCGGTTCGGCGACAACTGACAGCTTCTTTGCGTCAAGACCTGGGATCATTAGGCGTACCTGGGCAGGGCGTCGGCTGGATACTCGAAATCTGGCTTGTAAGCGGCAAGGCGCGCGAACATCGGCGTCTGGAAACGCTCGGGCACCGGCCATGTTCCCATGATCCAGCGCACGAGATCGTTATCCTCTTCGGCCATGATGGTTTCGAACTCGTCGAGCTCGGTCTCCGACAGGGTGGCGATCTCCTTCTCGGCGAACTGCCCGAAGACCAGATCCATCTCGCGGATACCGCGATGCCAGCAGCGAAAGAGAATTCGGCGGCGGCGCGGATCAAGATCGGCGCTCGAGAGTGACACACCCGTCATGGCATTACCTTCCTGTTGATGCGCCTCTATAGCCCCTCGAAAGCGGCTTGTCAGCCTTGCCAAGGCCGCATTGTTCATCGCATTTTGCCGCCATGCGCCCCGCCATACTCGATCCGCTGTTTTCGCCCGTTTCCGCCCTGCCCGGCGTCGGCCCAAAGATCGCCGAGCTGCTGGTAAAGCTGCTTGGGCGCGAAACACCTGACGAGACGCGCGTCGTCGATCTGCTGTTTCATGCGCCGCATTCCCTCATCGACCGCCGAAACCAGTCGGGTATCGCTCGCGCGCCTCACGGCGCCATTGTCACGGTCACGGCATGGGTGGATCGCCACCAGGCACCGCCGCGCGGCAAGAGCAACATTCCGTACCGCGTCATCCTGCACGACGAGACGGGCGAACTGACGCTTGTCTTCTTCCGCGGCCAAGCGGCATGGCTGGAAAAGCAGCTCCCCTTGGACGAGGAGGTAACCGTCAGCGGCAAGATTGACTGGTTTAATGGCCGTGCGTCGATGGTCCACCCCGACTACATCGTGAAGGCCAGCGAAGCCGAGAACCTGCCTCTCGTCGAGCCGATCTATCCACTCACCGCAGGTCTTTCCCCGAAGACCCTGCGCAAGATCATCGAAGCGGCGCTGCCGCGCACGCCGGAACTGCCAGAATGGATCGACTTGGCTCTAGCGCAGAAGCAGGGTCTGCCCTCGATATCAGATGCTTTCCACGGGCTGCACGAACCTCGCGATCCCTCGGATCTCGATGCACAAGCCCCTGCCCGTCGCCGTCTCGCCTATGACGAATTCCTCGCGGGCCAACTTTCGCTGAGCCTCGTCCGCCAACGCCTGCGCAAGGTCACCGGCCAGCCCGTGCACGCCACCGGTCAAGTCAGCAAGCAGATCCTCCAGGCCTTGCCGTTTTCGCCGACCAACAGCCAGAATGCCGCGATTGCCGATATCCTGAAGGACATGGCCGGCGATGACCGCATGCTGCGTCTGCTGCAGGGGGATGTCGGCTCGGGCAAGACGCTGGTCGCGCTGTTTGCGATGGCGGCTGTCATTGAAAGCGGCGGCCAGGCCGTCCTCATGGCGCCGACGGAAATCCTTGCCCGCCAGCACCACGCAACGATCTCGAAATTTGCCGCATCCGCGGGCCTCGGCATAGAGGTGCTTACCGGCCGCACCAAGGGGCGCGAACGCGAAGACATCCTGGAAAGGATTGGATCGGGAGAGGCCCAGATCGTCATCGGCACCCACGCGCTCTTTCAGGACAGCGTCAACTACCGCAATCTGATGCTGGCCGTCGTTGACGAGCAGCACCGCTTCGGCGTCCACCAGCGCTTACGGCTGACGGCGAAGGGGATCACGCCGCATATGCTTGTCATGACGGCTACGCCGATCCCGCGAACCCTGGTGCTCGCGGCCTTTGGCGATATGGATGTCTCCAAGCTGACGGAAAAGCCCGCCGGCAGGAAACCGATACAGACGATCACGATTCCGACCGAACGTACAGGCGAGATGGTCGGTCGCCTGAAGAGTGCTTTGGCAGAAGGCAAGAAGGTTTACTGGATCTGCCCGCTCGTCGAGGAATCCGAAGAAAGCGATCTGATGTCGGTGGACGAGCGTCATGCAACGCTCGTTTCCTCGCTCGGTCCGGGCATCGGCGTGATCCACGGCCGCATGAGCGGCCCGGAAAAGGATGCCGTGATGATGGCGTTCAAGAGTGGCGAAATCCGCCTGCTGGTCGCAACGACCGTGGTGGAAGTCGGCGTCGATATTCCCGATGCGACGATCATGGTGATCGAGCATGCCGAACGCTTCGGCCTGGCGCAGCTGCATCAGCTTCGCGGTCGTGTAGGACGCGGCGACGAGGCTTCGACCTGCATCCTGCTCTACAAGGGGCCGCTTGGCGAAACGGGTCATGCGCGCCTGTCGATCATGCGCGAAACCGAAGACGGCTTCCGCATCGCGGAGGAAGACCTGAAACTGCGCGGCGAAGGCGAACTACTTGGCACGCGGCAATCGGGAACACCGGGCTTTCGCATCGCAAGCCTGGAGGCGCATGCCGACCTTCTTGAGATTGCCCGCCGCGATGCCGCCTATCTGATCGAGCGCGATCCGGATCTGACCGGCGAGCGCGGCAAGGCCGTGCGCACCCTGCTCTACCTGTTCCGCCGCGACGAGGCGATCCGCTTCCTGCATGCGGGGTGAGCCGACGCGGCGCCGTGCTACATCTCGATGGGTGCCGGCAGGGGCTTGCGTGTCCGTTCCGGTTTCGCCATGCGCCCGGCAAGCTCTTCCGGCGTGACCAGACCACCGGAGATCAAAAGTTTTGCGGCGTCCTCCGGTGACATGTCGAGCGGAACGATCTTTTCGCGCGGCGTGAAGATCAGAAATCCTGCAGTCGGCACCGGCGTTGGAGGCAGGAACACGCAGACCATATCCTCGCCCATCGCCTTGAACTTCGTCGCGATCTCGCCTTTAGCATCCGTTGATATGAAGACGAGCGCCCAGAGGCCCGGGCTGGGATACTCGATGAGGCCGACCTTCTTGAACGAATTTGTCTTATCCTTCAGCACGGTCTCGAAAATCTGCTTCACGCTCTGATAGATGCTGCGCACAAGTGGCACGCGCCGCACCAGCGATTCGCTGAACTGAACGATACTCTGGCCGATCAGGTTCTTACCGAGGAAGCCGATAAGCGTGATCGCGACAAGCGCAATCAGCAGCCCTGAGCCTGGCACCGCAAAGTTCAGGTAATTATCCGGGTCGTAGCGAGCCGGCAGGTACGGCTTAACCCAGCTGTCCGCCCACCGCACCACCGACCATGTCAGCCACAGCGTAATGGCGACCGGCGCACAAATGATGAGTCCCGCCAGAAAGTTGTTCCTGATGCGAGTGGCTATCGGCAATCGGGGCAGTTTTTCCGTCATCGCGTGCTGATAACTCCGTTGAGCAGGCCGGCTATCGGAAATCAGCTCCCTCATGCTTTCCTATCTGAAAAGCTGCCAGAAATTGCCAAGCCGCACAAGTCTTCAGGGGCCGCACAAGCGGTCACTCCACCGTGACCGACTTTGCTAGATTGCGTGGCTGATCGACGTCCGTGCCCATGAAAACGGCGGTATGGTAGGCAAGCAGTTGGATCGGCAGTGAGAAGATCATCGGTGCGATGATCTCGTTGACATCAGGCAGCACGATCGTCGCCATCGTAGGCAGCTTCGATGCCGCCGCGCCTGCCTCGTCGGTAATGAAAATGATGCGCCCGCCACGCGCGGCGACTTCCTGCATATTCGATACAGTCTTGTCAAAGAAGCGGTCAAACGGCGCGATCACAATGACCGGCATGTTTTCGTCGATCAGCGCAATCGGCCCGTGCTTGAGTTCGCCTGCGGCGTAACCTTCGGCATGGATATAGGAGATTTCCTTGAGCTTGAGCGCCCCTTCCATGGCAAGCGGGAAACTCGTGCCACGACCGAGATAGAGGACGTCGCGGCATTTCGAAAGCTCGCGCGACAGGCTCTCCATCTGCGGTTGGACGAGGTTCAGCACGCGGCTCATGATACGCGGCATTTCAGCGAGATGGCGGACCAGTTCCCTTTCCTGCTCCGCGCCGATCGTTCCCCTTGCCTTGCCGGCGCCGAGTGCCAGCGATGCCAGGACGGCCAACTGGCAGGTGAAAGCCTTCGTGGAGGCAACGCCTATCTCTGGGCCTGCCATGATCGGGAAAACGGCATCCGACTCACGGGCTATGGTCGATTCCTTGACGTTGACCACTGCCCCGATCCTCAGTCCGTTCTCCTTGCAGTAACGGAGCGATGCTAGCGTGTCTGCCGTCTCGCCCGACTGCGAGATGAAGAGCGCGGCCTGCGAGGGCGAAAGCGGCATTTCGCGATAACGGAACTCGGATGCGACGTCGATCTCGACCGGCAGACGCGCGTAGCGCTCGAACCAGTATTTGCCGACGAGGCCGGCGAGATAGGCGGTTCCGCATGCCGAGATTGCCAGGCTGCTTGTGGCCTTGAAGTCGATCGCGTTGACGTTGTCGCTTATCGTGTTGCTCGCGAAGTCAACGTACTGGCTGAGGGCGTGCGAGATGACCTCAGGCTGCTCGTAGATTTCCTTCTCCATGAAGTGCCGGTGATTGCCCTTGTCCACCACGTAGGCAGTCGTCTGTGATATCTGCCGCGGGCGCTTCACCTCGTTGCCGGAGAAGTCGAGGATTGTCGCGCCGTCTCGCGTAAGTACGGCCCAGTCTCCATCGACGAGGTAGGTGACCTCATTGGTGAAGGGCGAAAGCGCGATCGCATCCGAGCCTAAGAACATTTCGCCTGAGCCGTAGCCCACCGCAAGTGGTGGGCCGGATCGTGCCGCCATGATCGTGTCGGGGGCGTTCTGGAGCATGATCGCAAGCGCGTAGGCGCCGGTTACCCGGTTCAGCATCTTGAGCATCGCCGCGCGGGGCTCGAGGCCGTCACGGAGATACTTCGCCATGAGGTGGGCGACGACCTCGGTGTCTGTCTGCGTCTCAAAGACGGCACCCTCGGCGGTCAACTCGTCACGCAGTTCGGAGAAGTTCTCGATGATGCCGTTATGGACGACCGCAACGCCCTCGACGAAATGCGGGTGTGCGTTGATCTCGTTGGGAACACCATGCGTAGCCCAGCGCGTGTGCGCAATGCCGATCGCTCCCGGCAGTGGGTCGCCGTCGAGGCGCTTTTCGAGATTGAAGAGCTTCCCCTCGGCGCGGCGACGCGCCATCTCGCCGTTATGTATGGTGGCGACACCCGCCGAGTCATAGCCACGGTACTCGAGCCGCTTCAGCGCATCAACGAGACGCCCTGCAACTGGGCTGCTTCCAACGATTCCAACAATACCGCACATAAAAGTCCCCAAAGCCTTCCGTGTTGGAGGCCACTCGTAACGATTCTGTCTTTTTTCTCAATGGCCTCGGCGGTCACTTTCGGTTTCCGCGCGTTACGCGGAGGCTTATGCCTTGGCCTTCTTTGCAGCTTTGATCGCCAGTGCGCGTTCGCGGAGCATGGTTGCCCTGCCCGGCTTCAGTTCCTGGCGAGCACGGCCAAAGGCCAGCGCATCGGCAGGAACATCCACGGTGATGACGCTGCCGGAGGCCACGTAAGCGTTGTCGCCAATGCTGACTGGCGCCACAAGCGAGGAGTTCGATCCGATGAAGGTGTTCGCCCCAATCAGTGTTTCGTGCTTGTTCACGCCGTCATAGTTGCAGGTAATCGTGCCGGCACCGATATTCGCCCCGGCACCGATCTTCGCGTCGCCGATGTAGGTGAGGTGATTGACCTTAGCCCCCTCACCAATCTTCCCGTTCTTAACTTCGCAGAAATTGCCGACTTTCGAGCCGTTGGCGAGATCGGCACCCGGCCGCAGGCGAGCGAACGGGCCGACGGCTGCGCCGGCGCTGACATGCGCGCCTTCGATGTGCGAGAATGCATGAATGACAGCGCCGCCGTCGATTGTCGCGCCGGGGCCGAAGACGACGTTCGGCTCGATCAGCGCGTCTTGCCCGATTGCAGTGTCGTAGGAAAGAAACACGGTCTCCGGTGCGATCATCGTCACGCCAGCGATCATCATCTCGTGGCGTCGGCGCTCTTGCCACAGCCGCTCGATCACGGCGAGTTCCGCGCGATTGTTGCAGCCGGTCATTTCGATTTCGGGTGCGTCGACAGCGGTGACACGGCCGCCGACGGAACGGGCAATTTCCACGAGATCGGTCAGGTAGTATTCGCCCTTAGCATTGGCGTTGCCGATGCGGGATAGGAGATCGAGTGCCTTGCGGCCGTTGATCGCCATCAGGCCGCTATTGCACCATTTCACGGCACGTTCGGCATCTGTGGCATCCCTTTCCTCGCGGATGGCGATCAGTTCGCCATCCTTGACGAGCAGGCGGCCGTAGCCGGTCGGGCTGTCTGCATGAAAGCCGATGACCACCACATCGCTGCCCTCGGCAAGGCCCTGCCGTGCCGCCTTGAGCGGTCCCTCGGTCTGCAACGGAACATCGCCGTAGGTCACTATAATATCGTCATATCCGCGCGCAATCGCCTCTCGCGCTGCCAGGACCGCATGACCGGTGCCGAGTCGCTCCATCTGCAGGTAGGTTTCGATTTTGACATTCCCGACTTGGGCAGCCTTCGCCACTTCGTCAGCGTCGCGCCCGACGACGAGCGCGACCGATGAAATGTTGCTCTTTGCCACGGCATCCATAACATGGGCGATCATCGGTCGGTTTGCGACCGGATGCAGCACTTTCGATTTCGACGACTTCATTCGCGTGCTATCACCTGCAGCGAGAATGACGGCGAGGCAAGTGCGTTCCATGGTCTGCTCCGAGAATCCGTTGTGTGCGGCCTTGGCTGCCTCATAGCAGCAAGGCACGGGCGGGACAAAGCTCAAAATGGATCAGGCGGATGCCTTGCTCATCGCCGCATAGGCGTCGCGGACGTGATCGCGGCCGTCGATGATCACAATCTCCATGGCCTTTCGGGCGCCTTCAACATCGCCGGCGACGATCGCCTCGACGATGCGCATATGCGTATCGGCTATGTCTGAAAAGCCGTTCTGCGAGGGCGGTGTACTGATGCGGAACATGCCCACCAGCGCTGCCTCGATCAGACTCCCCAACGTTCGCATAAAGGGGTTGTGAGAGGCATCGGCTATGGCGAGGTGGAAATGCAGGTCGGCGAGAGCGAGGCTTTCGCTGGTATGGCCCAGAGCCGCCATCTCCGTTGCCAGCTCACGCAGGTTCTCAATGTCTTCCTTGCTCGCCCGCTCGGCGACGAGACCGGCGGCAAACGGCTCGAACGCTAGCCGGATGTCGTAAAGCTGCAGAAGGAATTCCTCCGTCACGCCGCTGTCGAAATGCCAGGCTATGATCTCACTGTCGAACATGTTCCAGAGGTTTTTTTCCGTCACGCGCGTGCCAACGCGAGCCTTGGCGACGATCATGCCTTTTGCAGCAAGCGTTTTCATCGTTTCGCGAAGGACGGTGCGTGAGACCTTGAAGCGCTGCGCAAGTTCGGCGTCACCCGGCAGAATGCTTCCGACAGGATAGGTTCCAGCAACGATCGCCCTGCCGAGCTCATCCACGACCTGTGCATGGCTCGTTCGCGATTTACGCCCCGTTTTTCCGGTCTCAAGCAATCTATTGCGCAACGAATACCTCCCCGCTCAGGCATACCTCTTATTCATACTGGAAAGGAAGAGAATAACCTTCTGCATTAGAATGAATGCAAAAAGCAAAAGGCCTATCAAGATCTTCGTCCACCAGCTCGAGAGTGTCCCGTCGAAGGTGATATAGGTCTGAATGAGGCCCTGTATCAGGATACCGATGAAGGTACCTGCCACGAATCCCGCCCCTCCGGTCAACAGCGTTCCCCCAATGACGACTGCTGCGATCGCATCAAGTTCGACGCCGACTGCTGCCAGAGAATAACCGGCCGACGTATAGAGCGAAAAAACGATTCCGGATAGACCGGCAAGAAAGCCGGATAATGCATAGATCTGGATCGTCGTGCGCCCGACTGGAACGCCCATGAGCTGCGCCGTCTGTGGGCCGCCGCCGAGCGCATAGACATTGGTACCGAAGCGCGTGCGATGCGCCAGGAATATGCCGGCGACAAAGACCAGAAGCATGACGCCGCCGATCAGCGTTAGCCGACCACCACCCGGCATCCTGTAGTAGAGGCTTGTCAGCGTTGTGTAGTAGTCGTGATTGATCGGAATGCTGTCGATCGATAGCACGAAGGCCATGCCGCGTGCCAGGAACATGCCGGCGAGCGTCACGATGAAAGCCGGCATTTCCAGATAGTGAATGATCGCGCCCATTACCGCGCCGAAGGCGGTTGTGATGATTAGCACCAACACAAACGCAACGAGCGGATGGATTGTGGTGTTTTGCAGGATGACGGCCAGGAAGACACCGGTGAACGCAATGATGGAGCCGATTGAGAGGTCGATGCCGCCCGAGATGATGACAAACGTCATGCCGACCGCTGCGATGCCGAGAAAGGCATTGTCGGTCAATAGATTGCCGATCACGCGGGTGGACAGAATGTTGGGATACTGCAACGTGCAGATTGCGTAGGAGAGAACGAAGATCACGACCGTTGCAAGGAGAGGAAGATATTTCGAGTTCATTGAATCTGCCCTTCCCTGACGCTGCTCGGTCGTCGGCTGAGAACCACGGCCACCGATTGAACCGCTGGCGACTGAATGACGAGGATCACGATGACGATCACCGCCTTGATGATCAGGTTGAATTCCGGCGGGAATCCTGAGAGCAGAATGCCGGTGTTCACAGCCTGAATGATCATTGCGCCGATCAATGAGCCGAGGATGCTGAAGCGCCCGCCAAGCAGGGAATTGCCGCCTACGACGACAGCCAGGATCGCGTCGAGTTCAAGCCAGAGACCGGCATTGTTTGCATCCGCCCCCTTGATATCGGCTGCTACAATGATGCCGGCAATCGAGGCGCAAAGGCTGCTCAGCATATAAACAGCCATCAGCAGCACCGGCGTTCGCACGCCGGAAAGCATGCTTGCACGGCGATTAATGCCGGTTGCTTCGATCAGCATGCCAAGCGCCGTGCGCCTCACGAGCAGTATTACCAGGGTGCCCATGACCAACCATATGATGACAGGCATGGGCAGGAACGCGAAGGAGCCGCTGCCGAGCGCGATCAGCCCTTCATCGTTGAAGGTCATGATGACGCCTTCGGTGATGAGCTGTGCGATCCCGCGTCCGGCAACCATCAGGACAAGCGTGGCGATGATCGGCTGGATATTGAGGACGGCGACCAGAAAGCCGTTCCATACCCCGCAAAGCAGCCCGACCCCGATCGTTACCAGCAGTGTCATGGCAAGCGAATGACCGGATACGATGGATGATGCGGCAACGGCACCGCAGATCGCGATCACAGCGCCGACCGAAAGGTCGATCCCCTTCGTTGCAATCACGAGCGTCATGCCGATTGCCAGCAAGGCGACCGGCGCGCCGCGGTTCAGCACATCGATCAGGCTGCCGTAAAGCCGATCATTCTGAACTACGACATTAAAGAATTGCGGGAACATCATGAAATTCAAGATGAGAATGACCGCAAGAGCGATGAGCTGCGGCGCCAGCCGAATCAGCAGTGCATTGAGCGACGATCTCATGCGTCCTCCGTCTTCTTTTGGGCGGCGGCGATGGCGTCGACAATGCGCGCTGTGCTGACATTGTCGCCCGTCAGTTCCGCGACGTGCTCGCGATCGCGAAGGACCAAGATACGTGAGCTATAGGCGATAAGTTCTTCCAATTCCGAAGAAATAACGATCAGCGACATACCCTTCGCGCAGAGATCTTCGATCAACCGGATAATCTCGGCATGTGCGCCGACGTCGATCCCGCGGGTCGGTTCGTCGAGGATCAGGAAGTCCGGATTGGTGGCCAGCCAGCGCGCAAGGATCGCTTTCTGCTGGTTGCCGCCCGACAGCAGACGTATCGGCTTCTCCCTGTCCGTCGTGCGGATGTCTAGGGCATTGATGTAACGATCCGCCAGGGCATTTTGATCGGCGCGAGAAATCGGCCGCGCCCAGCCCCTGCGCGCCTGCAGCGCTAGAGCGATATTCTCGCGAATGGAAAGGTCGCCGATAATCCCGTCCGTCTTGCGATCCTCCGGACAGAAACCGAATCCGCTGCGGATGGCAGCACGTGGATTCGACAGCGTAACCTGCTTACCGTCGACTTGTGCGGTTCCGCTGTCAGCCTGCTCGATCCCGAAAAGCAACTCGGCAGTCTCTGTGCGACCGGAGCCGAGCAAGCCTGCAACGCCCACCACCTCACCGACGCGGACTTCGAGGTCGAACGGCTTCACCTTGCCACGCTTGCCGTAGCCTTTAAACCTGTATTTGACCGGGCCGGCAGTAACCGAATGCGCCCGCGCTGTTGCTTCGGCATTCGCCAATTCATGACCGAGCATCATCGAGATCAGGCTCTGGCGAGACAGCTCGGATGTTTCGCGGGTGCCCACTAGCTTGCCATTTCTGAGTACTGTGATGCGATCACTGACCTCGTAAACCTGCTCTAAGAAATGAGTAATAAAGACAATACCAAGGCCGCGTTCTTTCAAGTTTCGCATGATGCGAAAGAGCATCGCGACTTCCTGCGTGTCGAGGCTTGCAGTCGGCTCGTCGAGAATGAGGACTTTGCCGGACAAATCGACCGCGCGGGCGATCGCCACGACCTGCTGCACGGCGACCGAAAACCGATCGAGCTGTGCAGTCACATCGACGTCTATTCCATACTGATCAAGGAGTGCCCGCGCCTGCCGGTTCATCGCGCGTGCATCGATCATGCCGAACCGCTTGGGTTGACGGCCGAGGTATAGGTTCTCGGCGATGCTCAGATTGGGGAGGAGATTAACCTCCTGATACACGGTGCCGATGCCGAGTTTTTGAGCCGCGAGCGTATCGGACGGATTGATCTCGGTGCCGTCGAGAGCGAGCCTGCCCTGGTCGCGGTGATAAGCACCCGTAACGCATTTGATGAGCGTCGATTTTCCGGCGCCGTTTTCGCCCAGAAGCGCATGCACCTCGCCCTTGCGCAGCGAGAAATCGACCTTGTCGAGCGCAATGGCGCCGGGGAAGAATTTCGATACTCCGGAGGCAGTTAGAACGTTCTCGAAATCGTTAATCATGAAAGCGGCTTTTCCTGATAGGGACCGACAACGCCGCGCCGTGGACGGACATGAAATCCCGACTGGCATTCGGCAGTTCCGCACCGGCCCGTGATGGACCGGTGCGGCTCTAGCGTCAAAATCAGTAGCCGAGGTTCTTCTTTGACTCGTAGACCTTCATCGGGTCATCAGCCGGCGTATAGAGCTTCGATTCCGTCTGGATCCACTTCGGCGGAGCCTTCTTGTCCTTCAGGTAGGCGTCGAGCACGTCGAATGCGGGACCTGCCATGTTCGGCGTCAGCTCCACGGTCGCGTTCGCCTCTCCTGCAGCCATGGCCTTGAAGATATCAGGAACGGCGTCGATCGAGACGACGAGGATGTCCTTGCCCGGCTTTAGACCGGCTTCCTTGATCGCCTGGATGCCGCCCACGGCCATGTCATCATTGTGGGCGTAGAGCGCGCAGATTTCCTTGCCGCCGTTCTCAGCCTTTAGGAAGCTTTCCATGACTTCCTTGCCTTTGGTGCGGGTGAAGTCGCCGGTCTGGCTGCGAACGATCTTGAAGTTTGCCTTGCCCGCGATGGCCTCCTCGAAGCCCTTCTTGCGGGCGATGGCCGGCGAAGAACCCGTCGTGCCCTGAAGCTCGACAATGTTGCAGGCCTTGTCGCCAACGGTCTTTACAAGCCAGTCACCGGCAACCTTGCCCTCATGAACCTGGTCAGAAGTGACAGCGGTCAGGTAAAGGTCTTCAGGTGCCTTGATCGTCCGGTCGAGCAGAATCACCGGGATTTCCGACTCCTTCGCTTCCTTCAGAACCGCGTCCCAACCAGTCTCAACGACCGGGGCCAGGAAGATAGCATTGACGCCCTGGGCGATGAAGGAGCGGATCGCCTTGATCTGGTTTTCCTGCTTCTGCTGCGCGTCAGCAAACTTCAGGTCCACACCACGCTTCTTGGCCTGTTCCTTCGTGACGGTGGTTTCGGCAGCGCGCCAGCCGGATTCTGAGCCGATCTGCGAAAAACCTACTACCAGCTCTGCAGCCGATGCAGAGCCGAACATGCAGGCAGCCAGAACCGTGGCACCCAAGAGTGCAGTCTTCAATTTCATGATTTCCTCCCAAAGCCGCCTCCCGCGGCACGCATAGGAAAAAATCATATAGTATTACTTTTGTAAATGCACTTTTTGGTATGCGATGCAGAAAAAAAGGCGCTCGAAACGAGCGCCTTTTCGCATGTGCTAATTGCTTGCCGAAATCACTTCGGCAGCTTGTCGTCCACGCCTTCGACGTAGAAATTCATACCGAGAAGCGTGCCGTCTTCAGCCTTCTCGCCGGCCTTGAGCCACGGCGTACCATCCTGCTTGTTGATCGGGCCGGTGAAGGGATGCAATTCGCCCGACTTGATCTTGGCCTCGGTTTCCTGCGCCATCTTCTTCACGTCATCAGGCATATTCGTATAGGGCGCCATCGTCAGAATGCCGTCCTTCAGGCCGTCCCAAATCTGTTCGGACTTCCAGCTGCCGTCCAGCAGTTCCTTGGTGCGCTTGATGTAATAAGCCCCCCAGGTGTCGACGATCGCCGTCAGCTGGGTCTTCGGACCCGCCGCGATCATGTCGGATGCCTGGCCGAAAGCCGGGATACCGCGCTCCGCTGCCACCTGCATCGGCGCCGTGGTGTCGGTATGCTGGGTCAGGATGTCGACGCCCTGGTCGATCAGCGCCTTGGCGGCATCAGCTTCCTTGCCAGGGTCAAACCAGGTGTTGGCCCATACGACCTTGAGCTTGAAGTCCGGATTGACCGACTTCGCGCCGAGTTCGAAGGCGTTGATGCCCATCACGACTTCCGGGATCGGGAAGGAGGCGATGTAGCCGGCAAGACCTTTCTTGGACATCTTCGCGGCGATCTGGCCTTGAATGTAGCGGCCTTCATAGAAGCGGGAATTGTACGTCGACACGTTCGGTGCTGCCTTGAAACCGGTGGCGTGCTCGAACTTCACCTTCGGAAACTTCTGGGCGACCTTCATCGTGGCATCCATGAAGCCGAACGACGTCGTGTAGATCAGGGCGCAGCCGGAGCGCGCCATGCGCTCGATCGCGCGCTCCGCATCCGGGCCCTCCGGGACGCTTTCGAGGAACGGCGTTTCGATCTTGTCCCCGAGCTCCTTCTCCAGAGCTTGACGGCCGAGGTCGTGCGCCTGCGTCCAGCCGCCGTCAGTGCGGGTGCCGACGTAGATGAAGCAGACCTTGGTCTTGTCGGCAGCCTGTGCAGCGGAGCCGACGCTCATGACTAGTGCGGCAGTTGCCGCAAGTGCGAGTGCTAGTTTCTTCATTTTAACCCCTGTTGGTTGGAAGCTTTGAAACTTGTTGTTCTTGTTCGTCACCGGTCAGGCACAAACGCCTTGCCAAGCGATGCCGGCGTGTTGATCAACGTCGTGCGCCGATTATGAGAAATGATGATGAGGACGACAATAGTCGCTGCGTAGGGCAGCATCGAAAGAAGCTGTGAGGGAATGCCGATGCCGAAGGCCTGCGCGTGCAACTGGCCGATCGTGACTGCCCCAAAGAGATAACCGCCGGCAAGAACCCGCCATGGCCGCCATGAAGCAAAGACGACAAGCGCCAGAGCGATCCAGCCGCGGCCGGCGGACATGTTCTCTACCCATTGCGGTGTATAGACGAGCGAAAGCTGTGCTCCAGCGAGTCCCGCGCAGGCGCCGCCGAACATAACCGCCAGATAACGCGTTCGAATGACGCCGATGCCGAGCGCATGCGCCGAGCCGTGATTGTCGCCAATCGCGCGCAGCTTGAGCCCGGCGCGGCTCTTGAAGAGGAACCAGTTGATGGCGATCACCAGCACGATCGAAAGGTAGAACACAAGATCCTGGCGGAAGAGCACCGCGCCAAGAAAGGGAATGTCGGAAAGATAGGGAATGTAAATCTGCGGCACTTTGATGCCTGGCACGCCAACATAGCTTTCGCCCAGCATGCCGGAAGCGCCAAGCCCTAGGATCGTCAGCGCAAGACCTGTCGCCACCTGATTGGTCACGAGCGTCAGGGTTAGGAAACCGAAGAGAAGCGAAAAGAGCGCGCCAACCGCAATTCCGGCTAGCAGGCCGATATAGGGCGAGCCGGTCGCCTGTGCTGCCGCAAAGGCGCCGACGGCGCCCATGATCATCATTCCTTCGACGCCGAGGTTCAGGACGCCGGCGCGCTCTGTCACGAGTTCGCCGAGTGCAGCGATGACCAAAGGTGTCGCCGCCGTCATCACCGTCAGAAGGATAGCTTCGAAAATCATTAGGCACTCTTTCCGATGGCCGAATGCACGCGCGACCAGACGATCCTGATCTTGTAGTAGATCAAAGTGTCGCAAGAGAGCACGAAGAACAGCAGCAACCCCTGGAACATGCGCGTTACTTTGTCCGACACGCCGAGCGACAGTTGTGCGGCCTCGCCACCGAGGTAGGTCAGGGCAAGCACAAGGCCCGAAGCAATGATGCCCAGTGGATTGAGCCGCCCCAGGAAGGCGACGATGATCGCAGTAAAACCGTATCCCGGCGAGATCGCCGGCTGCAAATGCCCGATCGAACCCGATACTTCCGAGATACCTGCGAGGCCGGTGAGTGCGCCCGAGAAGAGGAAGCTGAACCAGATCATCTTGCGCGACGAGAAGCCCGCAAAGCGCCCGGCCCTTTCGGCCTGCCCGAGCACCACGATCTCGAAGCCCCGCAGCGTGTATTTCATCATGAACCAGACAAGAACCGCTGCGATGATCGCAAAGGCGAACGCCCAGTGAGCGCGCCCCGACTCTTCCCATATGGCGGGAAGGACTGCCTCAGGCGCAAAGTCGCGTGATACCGGGAAATTCATGCCCTGCGGGTCTCGCCAGGCGCCGCGAACCAGCCAATCGAGAAACAGCTGGGCGATGTAGACCAGCATCAGGGATGTGAGGATTTCGTTGGTGTTGAAGTGTGCCTTGAGCAGTGCCGGAATGGCGGCGAACAGCGCCCCGCCGATCGCTCCAATGATGAGCATCAGTGGCAGGACCACCGGCGAATGCCAATCGTAAAAGACGATCGGCAAGATCGATCCTGCGATTGCGCCCATCGTGAACTGGCCCTCGGCGCCGATGTTCCAGTTGTTCGACCGATAACAGACGGAGAGGCCGACGGCGATCAAGATCAACGGTCCCGCCTTGACGGCCAGTTCATGCAGTGACCAGACCTCCATTAGTGGCTCGATAAAGAAAGCGTCGAGCGCCTCGATCGGATTCTTGCCAAGCAGCGCGAACATGATCACGCCAGCGATCAATGTCAGACCAAGTGCCAGCAGAGGCGAGACGAAGCCGTAGAGCTTCGAGGCCTGCGGTCGCTTTTCGAGTTCAATGCGCATTGGCCGTCTCCGATGCGGTCTTGCTTTCATGCAGGCCGCCCATCAAAAGGCCAATCTTCTCCCGGGACAGTTCTCCCGCCGGGAAGGGCTGAGAAAGTCGCCCCTCAGAAATCACGGCAATCTCCGTTGCGACTTCGAATATTTCGTCAAGATCTTGACTGATGACGACGACTGCGGAACCGTTGCGCGCCAGGTCGACAAGAGCCTGACGAATGCGGCTCGCTGCTCCGGCATCGACGCCCCAGGTCGGCTGGTTGACAACGAGAACCGTCGGCTGGCGGTCGAGTTCGCGGCCAACGATAAACTTCTGCAGGTTTCCGCCGGAAAGCGAGCCTGCCGCCGGGTCCTCGCCGCTTTTACGCACATCCATCGCCTCGGCGATCCGTTTTGTCGCGGTCTTGACGGCGCCGCGGCGGATTACCTTAAGAAAAGCGCCGCCAAGAAAGGCTTTGCGGTCGGATTGGCTGCGTGCCAGCACAAGATTGTCAGAGAGCTTCATGGCCGAGACGGCCGCGTGGCCATGGCGTTCTTCCGGCACGAAACCGGCGCCAAGCAGGCGGCGAGCCGTGATGCCCTGGGTACCGACGGCTTTCTTGCGGATCATGATCGCATCCGGCGAACTCACTGGATATTCTCCCGAAAGCGCATCGAAGAGTTCACCTTGCCCGTTTCCGGCAACGCCCGCGATCGCCAGGATTTCGCCGGAGCGGACCGCCAGAGACACCTCCCTCAGTGGCATCGCGAAGGGGGTGCGTGCGGCAACGGAAAGATTGGTTACCGCAAGCTGGACATCGCCCTTGTTGCCGCGGTCAGGATGCGTAACGGTCGCGACGTCGCTGCCAACCATCATGCGGGCGAGAGAAGCTGGCGTCTCCTGACGTGGGTCGCAGGCACCCGTGACTCTGCCGTTGCGCAAGACGGTCGCGCGGTCGCAGATGCGCTGAACTTCTTCCAGCCGATGGCTGATGTAGAGGACCGATTTACCTTCGGCCTTCAGCTTGAAGAGCGTTTCGAAAAGCTTGTCAGCCTCCTGCGGCGTCAGCACCGAGGTTGGCTCATCAAGGATAATGAGTTTGGGGTTTTGCAGCAACGCGCGGACGATCTCGATGCGCTGGCGTTCGCCGACGGAGAGATCGGCAACGTGGGCATAGGGATCGAGCGGCAAGCCATAGGCGCGCGAGAGCGCCCTTGCCTCTTGCGCAATCCTGCCGATTGGAATGCTGTCGTCGAGCGAAAGCGCGATGTTTTCAGCGACGGTCAGCGCCTCGAAGAGCGAGAAATGCTGAAAGACCATGCCGATGCCAAGCTTGCGGGCGTCGCCCGGCGAACCGATCGAAACCGGCTGGCCTTCCCACAGGATATTGCCCTCGGTCGGCTCGAGCACGCCGAACAGCATCTTGACGAGCGTCGATTTGCCGGCGCCGTTTTCACCAAGGAGAGCATGGATTTCGCCAGGGGCGATATCGAGGTCGATGTGGTTACAGGCAGCAAAGCTGCCGAAGAGTTTCGTCAGTTGCTGAACCGACAATAACGCACCGGAACCCGGCACATCAGATAACGACACGTTCCCCTCATTTCCCTCTGCCGACCCTGCCCGTTCGGGTCATTATGGGATCAGCAGCGTAGTTCCGGTAGTTTTCCTGGATTCCAAATCCATGTGAGCCCGCCCGACTTCACGCAATGGATAGGTTTGGTTGATATTGATACGCACTTTGTTGCTCAAAACAACATCAAATAACGCGTTTGCACAATTGGTTAGCTCTTCGCGTGTAGCGATGTAGGTGAAAAGCGTGGGGCGCGTTGCAAAGAGCGATCCCTTCTGTGCGAGCATGGCGAGCGTGAAGTTCTCGATCGGCCCCGAGGATTGGCCGAATGAGACGAACATGCCGAGCCGTCTCAGGCAATCCAGCGATTGCGGAAACGTGTCGCGGCCGATCGAGTCATAGACGACGTGGACGCCAGCGCCGTTGGTAATCTCGCGTACACGTTCTGCGAAATTCTCGGTGTTGTAATTGATGACGTGATCGTAGCCATGCTCGAGCGCCAAACGCACTTTGCTGTCCGACCCCACCGTGCCGATCACCGTCGCGCCGAGCGCCTTAGCCCATTGGCCGGCAATGAGGCCGACGCCGCCGGCTGCCGCGTGGAATAAGACCGCAGTACCCGGTCCAACCTTGTACGTCCGGTTAAGCAGATATTGCGCGGTCATCCCCTTCAGCATCATCGAGGCTGCAGTTTCCAGGGGGATTCCGTCCGGAACCTTGACGAGGTGCTTCGTTTCGATGTTTCGCTCGACGCTGTAGGCGCCATCCGAACCGGCATAGGCGACACGATCGCCAACCTTGAACTCCTTCACATCTTGGCCGACAGTTGTAACCGTACCAGCCGCCTCCTTGCCAGTCACGAAAGGCATATGCGGCGCGTTATAGAGCCCAGTTCGGAAGTAAACGTCGATGAAGTTCAGGCCGATGGCGGCGTGTTTGATCTGGACTTCTCCTGCGCGGGGCGGTGGCAGCTCGATATCGATGTATTCGAGAACTTCAGGTCCGCCGGTCTTGCTGAATGAAACCGCCTGCGTTTTCGCCATTGCCTTCTCCTATTCGCGTCCAAGCGCCGGGAAGAACTGCAGCACGGCGCCGATGCAGTAGAGGTAGATACCGCTAAGGATAAAGAGGGCAAGCGCCCATTGCGGGATCACAAAATGCATCAGCAGCGCATACATTCCGAGCGCCGACCATAAGAAGAAGACACCGAGGTTGAGCGGCCTGAGGCGTTGTACGCGGACTGGATGGAGAAAATTGATCGGCAGGAAGGTGAGGATGACCGAGACGAGGACGACGGCGAGTGCTGTGATTGCACTGGCATCGATGACGAACAACGTAAAGACGATCATGTTCCAGACCACCGGGAATCCGGAGAAGAAGTACTCCTCAGTCTTCATGCCGGTATCGGCGTAGTAGATTGCGCTGGATACAACGATCATGCCAGCTGCCACGAAGGACCATGGCTCACCGATCATGCCACTCTGGTAGAGCGCGAACGCCGGTAGTAAAACGTAGGTTACATAGTCGATGATATTGTCGAGTGTATCGCCCGACCAGTTTGGCAGCACTTCTTTGACACTGACCTTGCGGGCGATCGGCCCATCGATGCCGTCAACGAGAAGTGCGAGGCCCAGCCACCAGAACATATCGATGAACCGACGCTCGGCGGCCGCGACGACGCCCAGAAATGCGAGAAAGGACCCGGATGCCGTCAGAATATGGACGGAGAATGCGCGCATTTCCGCGTAAGGTACGCGCTTGTAATTGAAAATCTTCATGTTTCCCCGAGCAGCCTATGGCGTCCGCGCGCGGCAGACGCGGTTTTTGCCTAATATGCATCCTTTGCTTCGCTTCGCCAGCGCAAAAGCGATGAAGCGTGGGAAGGCCCCGGAATCCTGACCGCGACACGCATATTTCGTGCAAGTCGCCAGAGAAAGAATGGAATACCTTTAATCACGACACTATTTGTAATATCTCGCTGGCATCGAAAACATTGTGCGACGAATACGGGATCCGATACCGAAATGAACGCCCCTGCAAAGACCGAAGACTTCGCCTCCCCGATTCCGGCCGGAGTCTATGCCGAAACGGTGCTCAGCGTGACGCATTATACGGATCGCTTGTTCCGGTTCACGATGACGCGGCCGCAGGGTTTCCGTTTCCGGTCTGGCGAATTCGCGATGATCGGCCTTATGGTTGACGGCAAGCCGATTTTCCGCGCCTATTCGATCGCAAGCCCCGCCTGGGCTGAAGAACTCGAATTCTTCTCGATCAAGGTGCCGGACGGCCCGCTGACCTCGCATCTGCAGGCGATCACGCCGGGCGACCAGGTCCTGATGCGCAAGAAGCCGACAGGCACGCTGGTGCTCGACGCGCTCACGCCCGGCCGTCGTCTTTATATGTTTTCGACCGGCACCGGCATTGCGCCCTTCGCGAGCCTGATCCGCGATCCGGAAACCTATGAGAAGTACGAGGAGGTCATCCTCACCCACACGACCCGCGACGTGGCCGAACTGAAATATGGTTTCGATCTGGTCGAAGAAATCAAAAATGACGAACTCCTGCAGGAAGTCGTCGGTGACAAGCTGCGCCACTATGCGACGGTCACCCGCGAGGACTTCGAGTATCGCGGCCGCATTACGGATCTGATCTCGTCAGGCAAGCTCTTCACCGATCTCGGCGTTCCGCCGCTCGATCCATCAATCGATCGTGGCATGATCTGCGGTTCGTCTGCGATGCTGAAGGACACGAAGGATCTGCTGGAAAAGGCCGGCCTCAATGAGGGCGCAAACAGCAAGCCGGCGGAGTTCGTCATCGAACGTGCGTTCGTCGGTTAAATCCCGCTAGATACACTGATCTACGGCCCTTAACAGGGCCGTTTTCAGTTATGGCTGCTAAGATAGTTGATCAGCGCGCTCATAGCTTGGCCGGCATCCTTGGACCTCCCCTGCTGAATGGCCCGTATGACTGTGACGTGCAACGAGATGGACTGATCCATTCGGTCGGGACTCTTGGACGCGGACCAGAGCCGACGCGAATGCGTCTGAACCGGTGCAAGGGCTGACGTTATGAAGGCGTTGGGGCAGGCTTCTTCCAGGATTTCGTCAAAGGCCTTGTCTGCGGCGAAGAATGCCGCCAAGTCGCCGGTTGCCGCGCATACTTCCATCGCTTGCGCACATTCGGCCAGCTCCTTGCGCTGCTCTGAGGTGGCGAAGTCGGCGGCCAGTGCGGCCGCAATCGGCTCGAGCTCGCGGCGGACCTGCATGACATTCTCATGGTCCGTCGGCTTGATCTCGGCAACCTGCAATCCGACGCGCGGCTTCACCACGATCAACCCCTGCCACGCCAGCTTCTGAATCGCCTCGCGCACGGGTGTTCGACCGTGCCCGGCAAGGTCGATCAAGTGCTTCTCGGTGACTAAAGCGCCTGGTTGCAACGTCAGCGTCACGATCGCATGCTCTAGGGTGAGATAGGCAAGGTGGCTGAGTGAGTTCTGCATTCGCGTATCCGTGGCTTCGGAAAATGTCAGGTGTCGCGAAGGCGACTGTAAAAGCTCATGATATATCAGCGTTCGCGCGAACGGCAAGCTGGCGCCGAGCGCGGATCATGTTGCAAAATGGAAGAAACCGGACGGCGCCTACTCGTGCCTCAGCGCCTCGATCGGGTTAAGCTGTGCGGCACGGCGTGCCGGGAAATACCCGAAGACCATCCCGATCGCGGCGGAGAACACGAACGCCACGGCGATCATAGTGGGGTTGACCACGAAAGGCACGTTGAGGACGGTTACTGCCCCATAGCCGAGGCCGATCCCTAGCAGGATCCCCGCGACGCCACCGAATACCGACAATGCCACAGCCTCGACAAGGAACTGCAGCAGCACCTGGTTTTCCAGCGCGCCGATCGCCAGCCGTATACCGATCTCTCGGGTGCGCTCCGTCACGGACACCAGCATGATGTTCATGATCCCAATGCCGCCGACGAGCAGGCTGATCGCGGCGACCGCGCCGAGTAGGCTGGTCAACAGCGTCGTGGTGCCGGTCATTGCGTCCGCAATCTGCGTCATGTCATTGACGCTGAAGTCATCTTCGCGACCAGGGATGATTCTCCGACGCTCGCGAAGCAGGTTTTCCGTCTCGTCCTGAACTTTCGTCGTCGAGACGCCGTCGCGCGCCGAGATCACAATCATCTGGACATTGGCGTTCGCTTTGCCACCGATCCGGCGTTGATAGACCTTGACGGGCATGACGACGACATCGTCCTGGTCGTTGCCCATGCCGGATTGGCCGCGCTTGGCAAGGACGCCAATGACGCTGCACGAAACCTTGCCGACGCGAATCTGCTGCCCCGTGGGGTCGGCTGCGCCGAAGAGCTGCAAGCGCACGGTCTCGCCGAGGATGCAGCGCGGGCGCCCACGCTCTTCTGCCGCATCGAAGGTGCGGCCGATCGCCATGCCCCAGTCCTGGGCGATGAAATAGTCGTTGGTTGTTCCCATCACGGTCGTCGAACGGCTCTGCCCGCCGTAAATGACCGTCGCGGTCGTCTGGTTGAGCGGTGCTGTGGCGCGCAGGCCATTGACCTGATCGCGGATGGCATCGACATCCTGGACGGTGAAGCGACGGGCCTCAGAACTTGCGCGACCGGGACCGAATTGACCCGGACGTGCAAACAGCATGTTGGTGCCGAGCCTTGAAAGCTCGGCCGAGACCTGGGCGGTCGTGCCGTTGCCGATCGTCACCAGCGCGATGACGGCCGCCACGCCAATGACGACACCGAGCACGGTAAGGAACGACCGGAGTATGTTGCGACTGATTGCGCGCAGCGCGAGTTTCAGCGTCTCAAAAAACATGATCCGCCCTCCCACGATGCTCGACTTCCGTCTCGAGCTTGCCGTCGATAAAGCGAAGCAGCCGCTGGGCGTAGGCCGCAATGTCCGGCTCGTGCGTGACCATGACGATCGTAATGCCCTGTTCGCGATTCAATCGCGTCATCAAGTCCATGATCTCAATGCTGGTCTTGGTATCGAGATTACCGGTCGGTTCATCCGCCAGAAGCAGCGAAGGTTCCGTCACAATCGCCCGGGCAATGGCGACGCGTTGCTGCTGGCCGCCGGACAGTTCCTGCGTCTTGTGATGTTCGCGCCCGGAAAGACCCACAAGCCCGAGCGCCTCCTTGGCCGTGCGGTGACGCTGGCTTGCATGCATGCCGCGGTAGATCAGCGGCAGTTCGACATTTTCCAAAGCCGACGTGCGCGGCAGCAGGTTGAACCCCTGGAATACGAAGCCGAGCATATGGCGGCGCAGCAACGTCAGTTGGCTGCGGTCGAAGCCCTGTGTCGACACGCCTTGGAAAATGTAATCACCGGCGCTCGGCACATCGAGACAGCCAAGAATGTTCATGGCCGTCGACTTGCCCGAACCGGAGGGTCCCATGATGGCGACGAATTCATGCTCGCGGATCGCCAGATCAACCCGATCGAGGGCGCGAATTGCCGCCTCCCCCTGACCGTAGATCTTCGAGACTTGCTTGAATTCGATAAGTGGCGGGCTCGTCATCGTGACCCTCGCTATTTCGCCTGCGCGGTGGCGTCGGTAATCACGGCGTCGTTTTCCTTCAGGTCTCCAGAAACGATCTGAGTGAATTGTCCGTCGGAGGACCCCACTTGGATGATCACGGCTGCCGGCTTGTTTGATTTCAGAACCCAAACGCGCCGCTTTGTTCCAGTTAGGGCTTCGCCGCCCTGGTTGCCGGTCCGCGGTCCCATCCGGGGTGGCCTGAGCAATCCGAAGATGCCGCGATTCCGGGAAGATTCTACAGCCGGCGGCGCATAGCGAAGCGCCGAATTGGGTATCATCACAGTATTCTTGACCGCTTCGACGGTGACGTCCGCCGTGGCAGTCATGCCCGGCCGCAGCAATAGGTCGGCATTGTCGACCGACAGGATCGCTTTGTAGGTCACGACATTGTTCGTTGTCTCTGATGCAAATCGGATTTGCTTGATCTCGGCCGGAAAGGTCCGGTTGGGATAGGCATCGACCGTGAACGTCGCCTTCTGGCCGACGGCAATCTGACCGACATCGGCCTCGTCGACATCGACCTGCAACTCCATCTTCCTCAGATCGCCGGCGATCACGAAAAGCACGGGCGCCGACAGCGACGCCGCCACTGTCGCGCCCGGATCGACCGAACGCGTCAGAACTACGCCGTTGATCGGCGAGACGATCTTCGCTTTGGCGAGGTTGACCTCGGCAAGCCGCAAATCAGCCTCGGCGGAGAGCACAGCAGCGACATTAATGTCCTTGGCAGCAACCGCAGAATCGAACTTGTAGCGCGCGTCCTCAAGGCTCTGTTGTGTCGACACGTTGCTTTGAACGAGATTGCGGAAGCGCTGGAACGAGCTCTGCGCCGACTCGAGGTCAGCTGTGGCCTTCACAACGTTGGCTTTGGCCGAATCAAGCTTCGCACGCGAACTCTTGACGTCGGCTTCAAGCTTGTTCGTATCGAGCGCGGCAAGAACCTCGCCGGCCTTGACCTCGCTGTTGTAGTCGACGTTTACGTCGCGAACCGTTCCGGACAGCTCGCTTGATATATCCACTTGCTCCGTCGGCTGCACGGATCCCGTAGCGGTGACCAGCACGGTTAGGTCGCCGCGCTTAACAGGCTGAGTGGCGTAGCTGTATTGGTTGCCCTCTTGCCGCGAATACAAGTAGGTTACGCCGCCGGCGGCAAGAATCAGCAGAAGCAATACCAATAGGCGACCACGCCAACTGCCCTTGGACTGTTTGCGTGAGGCCGCAAGGACGGCCGCCAGATCGGCGCTCGCCTTTGTCGGCTTGGTTTCGTGCATATCCTTGACGTCGTTCATTCCGGCCTCGATCAACGTGCGGCAATGCAGCCGTCAGCAAAATGAGCACGTCGAAGCTGAACGACAGATTAGCATCGGCCCCCGGATTGGCACGAAATGGCAGTGGAATGAAATGAAATCTTGGTAATGAAAGTTCAGTTTTCCGTAGGATCAATTGGCCTCAAGGGCATTGCTTCGTATTGCCCGGTGCCTCCCTCTATCGGGCGCAGCCAGATTTTCGCCGTCTTTGATCCAAAACATTGAAACGACTGGAGATCGATCGGAGGATTCTTCAGTGAACCAATTCGGATCGTTGCGAGCTCATCGCTAAGACTGAGAAGGCATCCGCCACATCGCGGACAGAAGCTGCGACCCGCATAGGTGGATTGCTCGAAGGATCATCTCGGCCAAAACTGCAAAGACGACGAAAAACGGATCCACTCGACTTGCGGCAGTCCCTGCAGTGGCAGCCCGCCTCCAACTGCTAGTGCGCCGTGCAGTAGAGGCTGCCCCACTCCGGATGCGCGTTGACAAAATCATCAGTGAGCCGGCAGACGACGCTTGGCGGCCATGAGCAGATCGAGTTCTGTGGCAGATGGCCCGAACTTCTCATAGAGCCGCTTCGCTTCGGTTTCGTCGAGACGATATTTCCTGGTAAACTCACCGAGGCTGTAAGGTCGCCCGCGCAACACTTTTCGGGTCGCCGGCGGTGCAGATGTGGTCACGCTGGTCATTGCATTCTCCTTGGCTGTACAAGGGGCTAGCTAGAGCGTCGAGTGACTTTGTGAAGATATTGAATGGCCCTCAGAAGGGATTGATTCATTTAATTTTTTTTGGGGGAACCTTCTGACGCTTCGTGCATTTATAAGGCGAGATTGTGAGCTGCGCCAAGCGGACGCGGCGGTGCGAAAGGATGCCCGGATTTTTCCGCTTTCCCCGGGTGGCCAACGAAACGGCAGTCGAGCTTTCGCCCGTCCGGTTCACGATCTCGTTTCCCCCAACTTTGACAAAGCGCCTTCGGGCGCTTTTCTTTTATGGTCTTTGGACATTGCAAACGCCGGGCTCGCGCAATCAGGCAAAACCGGTGGAAACGAAGCCCCGCATAGGCAGGTAGCTGCCTTTTCAGGCCCGTTGGCAAGAAATGTGCCTAATGCACAGGGAACGATGATTTTTTGGTTGACCGCAATGGGGCACCTGCATATGTTCCGCGCACTTCCAGCCGGGCGAACCGTTCGGCATCAGGGAGAGCGTAGCTCAGCTGGTAGAGCAACTGACTTTTAATCAGTAGGTCTCGGGTTCGAACCCCGACGCTCTCACCACAATTCAACGACCGAGCATAGATTTTGCGGTGAAAAACGCATCGTGCCATTTTACTTGCTCGGCTTGCGTAGCTAGTAGCTGCAGGAGCGGCCGTTGCTCGGTCTGAACCCACCCGAACAGGCTGGATTTACAGAGCGATCGTATTGATAGGACGATGAAAATCCGATTGACGAGGTCTGATCGGAGCTTGTGGTGCAGGCTGAAATGATCGCGGAAAGGCTGACCAGTGCTCCGGCTGCTGCAGATGCGAGAAATCTGTTCATTTGAGCTTCTCCTTCCGCGCCACATAGGCCCGCGTGAGGATATATGACACGCTTGATCGTGTGGCTACCACCAGGTCACCGCGCTCGGCCAGCGACGCCGAGGTCGGTCCTTAAAGAAGTGAAGCGCGATGAAGCAGTCCTCAGCTGATTTCAGTCAGAGTGTTTTCTGTTCGAACATCAGCGCTCCACGAAATTAAAATTGGCGCCGTCTCGTTGCAGTATGGCCGTGTTGTCTGCGGGCAGATGCTGGTCTCGCCTGTCGTCACCTGTCCACAGATCGTTTCGTGTCCTTGCCCCAAATTTCCAATGTGACACTTATCAATGCGACGTCGCCTTCCGGCTGGCCAGCAACAGAATATAGTCGTCCGCCGCATCCGCGATGGCCATTGCAACCTCCGCAGGCGCCCACCCTTTTTGCTGCGCATCGCGGATGATCTGATGGAGTGCTGGTTCAACATCGGCACGGCAATCGAGCAGACGTTGGTCATGGGTAGTGTCATTACGCACTGACTGTAGATTGATCATAGCTGGAACCCCTCTCATGTGAAGGAAGTTACCATGACATAGATTGCAGGTTGAGCAAGCAAATGCTTAAGGAAGGGCCGTGATTTCGTTGAGAATGAGCTTTTTCGTTTACACAAGCGGGTCGGCAAAACGATTCACGGCATAATCAGCCGTTAAATCGATGAACAGAGCGTGGTTGATTTACGGGGGTGCAGGAAACGGCGAGATCCAGCGTGGCTTGGCCCGACGCGAACTGATCGTATATTGGTATTGTTATTACGTGGCTGATATGGCCGAGTGTACAAAGATTGGTATGCGTTTTGGAACGGTCGCCTAGCGTAACGCCCTCCTGATACGGTTTTTATTCTACGGTCTCGCGCGAAATGCAATTGCACGATGCTTCTCTCGTGAAATGCGCGCTTGAGGCGTCTCGAGATGCCCTTCCGAGAATATGCATCTCGATCCCTAGGGATGCTCGACAGCGTCGAGTGTTTCTTGAATGCGACGTCCAGGGGTTGTGCTCAGGTCGATCGAGGGTGCACTATCATCGTCGAATCTCCTTGAGTCGACGAGGTTTGAACTGAACTTGACGACGGGTCGCGTCAGATGGTCTCCCGTAGCGCCTATCTTCGAGCGAACATTTGCGTTGCACACCCAAACGGATCGCCTATCTTTTTCGTGTGGGAGAATTGAGTCTCAACGCGGGCGCAAGGCTTGCAACATCATTCGTGCTCCAGGCCTATCTCAGGCTACCGGCGGCTTATTGTTCGTATGCGGAGACTCGCTGTCAGAGACCCCTCAATTCCCTCGCTGGCGCTGACTTCGTTTTCTCTGGAGGAAAAACATATGGAAGACGCAGGCGTAGGTTGGGTAGCCGCTATCATTATCGGCGGCATTGCCGGGTGGCTCGCGGAAAAGTTCATGAACAGCAACATGGGGCTGTTGATGAATATCCTTTTGGGCATTGTGGGCGCGATCGTCGCCAATGCCATACTCTCGGGGCTCGGATTCGCGCTGGCTGGCTGGCTCGGCTATCTGATTGCCGGCTTTGTCGGCGCTTGCCTGCTCATTGCCGTTGGCCGGGTCATTCGTCGTTAGGCAATCATGCAAAGTCAAAAGCCGGGCGTCAGCACGCCCGGCTCTCGCCTGGTCAAAATGCCGATCGATCTTATCGACGGCTCATCAATCCGAAAAGATAGGCGACACCGGCGGTCACGGCGAGCGCGAAGATAGGTTCCTCCCTTACCTTGTCGCGCAACCGTTCCGTCATGACCGAGGCCTCATCGGCGACGGCGGTCTTGGCGCCGTGTCCAAGCGCCACAACGCTTTCGGACAGGCGTGCAAGGTCTTCGCGCAATGCTGCGACCTGTGCGGAAAGATCGTCTGCCGCGATCTCCGCCTTCACACGCGCGGTTGCGGACTGGGCGGAGGCGGTTTTCATATCGGCCATTGTCTGCTCCTCTTTTTCCGGATGCTGTTCAACGAATTAGCCCGGGAAAGGTTCCGATATCCGGTGGCTTTTGCTGTGCTCGATGCGCTTGTATGATTGCAGATATAGTGCAGATGTTTTCGCGCGATAACCCTTCATTTCCTGCCGGCTTTGTTCTAAGGAACGTCGAATGCTTTGCCCGCGAACGGGCGATTATGATGCGAGGTTTGCGTTTCGATGTTCGATCTTCTGAGAAGAGCTGCTCACACCTGGGTTGCCAAGCTCCTCATGCTGCTTCTAGTCGCCTCTTTCGGCATCTGGGGTATATCCCGCCAGCTGGTATCAGGCGGCAACAGCACGACCGTTGTCAGCGTCGGAGATCAGCATGTGGACGTCAACGAATTTCGCCTGGCCTACCAGCGGCAGGTCGCAAATCTCAGCCAACAGTTCGGGATGCGGCTGACGGCCGATCAGGCCCGCGCCTTCGGCGTTGAACAGCAGGTACTGGCGCAGCTGGTTGCCGGCGCGTCGCTGGATCAGTTGGCGGAAGACATGAACCTCGGTCTGTCGCAGGATCGCCTTGCGCAGCTGATCGGCGATGATCCGGCCTTCAAGGCCGTTAACGGTCAGTTCGACCGCACCCTCTTTGCATCGCGACTGCGCAATGCTGGCATCCGCGAAGACGACTACATTAAGGAGCGCAGCAAGGTTGCCGTTCGCAGCCAGATCGTCGACGCTGTCTCGAACGGCTTCGCGGCGCCGAAGACGCTCGTCGATGCCCTCAAGCTCTATCGCCAGGAAAGCCGCGGCATCGATTACCTGTTGCTGACAAATGCCAATATCGAACCGATCAAGGCGCCCGCCGAGGATGTGCTCGCCAAATGGTTCGAAGGCGCCAAGACGCGCTACCGCGCACCGGAATACCGGAAGGTTGCCTTCCTCAAGCTTCAGCCGGAAGATATCGCCGATGCCGCCTCTGTTACGGATGACCAGATTCGCGAAGACTTTGAAAAGCGCAAGGATAGTTTCCGCACGCTGGAGACGCGCACGATCGAGCAGCTCACTTTCCAGAGCAAGGATCTTGCCAATGCCGCGGTGGCAGCACTGAAAACCGGCACGACATTCGATCAGCTGGTGACTGATCAGGGCAAGACGGCAACCGACGTATTCCTGGGCGAGTTCTCCAAGGACAAGGTTCCGGATCAAGCCATCGCGGATGCGGCCTTTGCTGTTTCGAAGGACGGCGGAACAACGCCTGTTGTCGATGGTACCTTCGGCCCGGTTGTGCTCCGTGTCAGCAACATCAAGCGTGAGAGCATCAAGAGCCTTGACGAGGTCAAGGAAGAGATCCGCAAGCAATTGGCTGTTTCCAACGCTTCCCAGGAGCTCATCAACGTACACGATCAGATCGAGGATCTGCGCGGCTCCGGCTCGACGCTGGAACAAATTGCAGAGCAGCTTAAGCTTAAGGCAGTCGTGATCGATGCCGTCGACGCCACGGGCCTCGACAAGGATGGCAACGAGGTCAAGGATATTCCGTCCAAGCAGCAGGTTCTTGGCGCGGCCTTCCGGACCGACGCCGGGGCGGACGCTCCTTCCCTTTCGATCGGTACCGACGGCTATCTCTGGTTCGACGTTCGCGACGTGACGCCGGAGCGCGATCGGCCGCTCAACGAGGTGCATGACAAGGCAGTCGCCGACTGGACCGCCGAACAGCAGAAGCTCGAGCTCGCCAAAAAGGCTGAGGAACTGAAGCAGCAGGCACAGAAGGGAACGCCGCTCGCCGATATCGCCGCACCTCTTGGTATCACGGTCGAAAGCAAGAGTGGCATTACCCGCGGCACCGACGACGCCGTGCTCGGCCGGGCTGGTGTCAACGCCGCATTCTCGGGTCCGATCGACACGATTGCCAATGCCGTCGGCGGCGACCCGACGACGCAAATCCTTCTCAAGGTCACTGAAGTGAACACGGAACCGACGGGTGACGTGCTCAACAATCAGGACCAGCAGATCACAGCAACGGCAAACGCGGCCGGCGACGACATTCTCGATCAGATGGTCAACCTGCTGCAAACGCAGTACGGCGCATCGATCAATCAGTCTCTCGCCGATCAGGCGGCAGTCCGCTAAGGGGAACACAAGCGCATGACCGATCTGAAGCCGCTTTTGGCGAAGGCTGCGAGCCGCGAGCCGCTGACACGCGAGGAGGCTCGCGAGGCCTTCGACATTCTGATGTCCGGGCAGGCGACCCCTTCGCAGATCGGTGGCTTCCTGATGGCATTGCGCGTCCGCGGTGAAACAGTCGACGAGATTGTCGGCGCCGTGACGACGATGCGCGCCAAGATGCTCACCGTCGACGCGCCGGCCGACGCAATCGACATCGTCGGAACCGGTGGCGACGCAAGCGGCACCTACAATATCTCGACGCTGGCCGCCCTTATCGTCGCCGGTGCCGGTGTCCCTGTGGCCAAGCATGGCAACCGCGCTCTGAGCTCGAAATCTGGCGCCGCAGATAGCCTCGCCGCTCTCGGCGTCAGGCTGGATGTAACCCCCGAGGTGATCTCGCGCTGCATTCGTGAGGCTGGTGTGGGCTTCATGTTCGCCCAGCAGCATCACTCGGCGATGCGTCACGTCGGTCCGACACGCGTCGAACTCGGCACGCGCACGATCTTCAATTTGCTAGGCCCCCTCTCCAATCCGGCCGGTGTTCGCCGCCAATTGCTTGGTGTCTACGCGCCGCAGTGGGTTGTGCCAATTGCCGAGGTCATGCGCGATCTGGGCTCCGAAAGCGTGTGGGTCGTCCATGGCAACGGCCTCGACGAAATCACCACAACAGGAAAGACGAGTGTCGCAGCACTCGAGGGGGGCAAGATCCGCACGTTCGAATTGTCTCCCGCAGATTTCGGCGTCGAGCCTTGCCGGTTGGAGGCCATCAAGGGCGGAGATGGTGTCGTGAATGCGGCCGCTCTGCGCGACGTCCTGAGCGGCGCAAAGAACGCTTACCGCGATATCGCGCTTGCCAACGCGGCGGCTTCGCTGGTCATATCGGGCAAAGCTGAGATGCTCCAGGATGGTATGCGTCTTGCTGCGCAGTCTCTGGACAGCGGTGCAACGGCCGCGGCCCTCGATAAACTCATCGCCGTGTCGAACGACATCGACTAGGATAGAGCCATGACCGACATCCTGAAGAAGATCGAACTCTACAAGCGCGAAGAGATCGCCGCCGCAAAGGCGAAAGTGTCGCTGGCCGATCTGAAGGCGATGCAGGCGGATCAATCGGCGCCGCGCGGCTTTCACCGTTCGCTGGTGGCGAAGCGAGAGGCTGGTCAGTACGGCCTGATCGCTGAGATCAAGAAGGCCAGTCCTTCCAAGGGGCTGATCAGGCCCGATTTCGATCCGCCGTCGCTGGCCAAGGCTTATGAACTTGGAGGTGCGGCCTGCCTTTCGGTATTGACGGATACGCCGAGCTTTCAGGGTGCGCCGGAATTCCTGATGGCGGCGCGTGCGGCGTGTTCGCTACCGGCACTGCGCAAGGATTTCATGTTCGACACCTACCAGGTGCAGGAAGCGCGTGCCTGGGGTGCCGATTGCATCCTGCTGATCATGGCCTCACTTTCGGATGACGATGCAATGCGCCTCGAGGATGAGGCCTTCGACCTTGGCATGGATGTACTGGTGGAAGTCCATGATGCCGTGGAAATGGAGCGTGCACTGAAACTCTCCTCCTCGCTCGTTGGCATCAACAATCGCAATCTCCGAACATTCGAAGTCAGCCTTGAGGTCAGCGAGCAACTCGCCCCAATGGTTCCAGAGGATCGCCTGCTGGTGGGCGAAAGCGGCATCTTCACGAATGCTGATTGCAACCGTCTCCAAGCGGTTGGCATTAACACCTTCCTGGTTGGTGAGAGCCTCATGCGCAAGGAGGACGTAACGGCCGCGACGCGTGCGCTGCTCTTCGGCGAAGCCGTGCTGGCGGCCGAGTGAGATGAGCGGTGGCCAAACCGGACTGACCCACATTGATGCCTCCGGCGAGGCGCATATGGTCGATGTCAGCGATAAGGTCGAGACAACAAGGGTTGCGACCGCCGAAGGCCACGTGCGAATGGCGGCTGCGACGCTCGATCTCATTCGCACGGGCAATGCGAAAAAGGGTGATGTGATCGGCGCGGCGCGCCTTGCCGGCATCATGGCGGCCAAGCAGACGAGCAATCTGATCCCGCTCTGCCACCCCCTAATGCTTACGAAGGTTTCGGTCGACATCACGGAGGATACCGACCTACCCGGCCTGCGCGTCAGTGCAACGGCGAAGCTGACGGGCAAGACCGGCGTCGAAATGGAAGCGTTGACGGCCGTTTCCGTTGCCTGCCTGACGATATACGATATGGCCAAGGCTGCCGATAAAGCCATGGAAATCGGCGGCATCAGGCTGCTCGAAAAATCGGGCGGCAAGTCCGGAGACTTTCGTCGTCCGGAGTACGGCAAATGAGCATGCTCCCCGTTGCCGAGGCGCAAGATCAGTTGCTGTCGCGCGCCAAGCCGGTTCAGACGAGCGAAATCGTTTCCTTGCAGGAGGCCGAGGGCCGCGTGCTGGCAGCTGACGTTGCAGCCAAACTGACGCAACCGCCGTTCAATGCTTCCGCAATGGATGGATATGCGCTACGCCGCGAGGATGCTCCAGAGCCCGGCGCCGAGTTGAAGCTCATCGGCACGTCGTCCGCCGGTCGTGGGTTCGACGGTGCCATCGGCAAAGGCGAGACGGTGCGGATATTCACCGGCGCCCCGGTTCCTTCAGGCGCGGACAGCGTGTTGCTCCAGGAGGATGCGGAGAAGATCGACGGCGGCATCCGCACGACATTCACTGTTCGTATTGGCCAGCACATCCGGCCGCGGGGGCAGGACTTTCTTGAAGGCGAAGCTGTACTCAAGGCGGGGACTGCGCTGGACTTCTCGCGCCTAACCGTAGCGGCTGGAATGAACCATGCGGTACTCGAGGTCTGGCGCAAGCCGGTAGTCGCGTTGCTCGCCACCGGTGACGAATTACTGCCACCCGGAAGCTCGCCGGCTCCCGCTCAGATCATTGCGTCAAGCACCTTCGGTATAGCTGCGCTGGCGCGCAAGGCTGGCGCCGATGTTCTCGATCTCGGGATTGTACCCGACGACAAGCGCGCGATTTCGGCTGCGGTCGAGCGCGCCCGGCAGGCTGAGGTCGATGTCATCGTGACGCTTGGCGGGGCGTCGGTGGGCGACCACGATCTGGTGCAGGCGGCGCTGCTCGCCGCGGGGATGAAACTCGATTTCTGGCGGATCGCCATGCGCCCGGGCAAACCGTTAATGGTGGGCAGGTTCGACGAGACGCATGTTATTGGTTTGCCCGGCAACCCGGTATCGAGTCTGGTCTGCGGGCTGCTGTTCCTGGAGCCGTTGATTCGCAAACTTGCCTCACTTCCGCCGGTCAAGCGCGAGGCAAAGGTGGAGACGACAGCAACGCTCCGTGCCAATGACCAGCGACAGGACTATGTGCGAGCCACGCTGTCGCGATCGTCATCAGGCGCACTGACGGCGAAGCCGTTCAGCAAGCAAGACTCGTCGATGATGAAGATATTCGCCCAGGCCGACTGCTTAATTATCCGACCGCCGCATGCACCGGAACTGCCCGCAGGAAGTCCCTGCCCGGTGATATTGTTAAGGCCAGACCTTCTCGACTGAGGCCGTTTTATTTGTGGTGCCGGGTATGACTGGTGAACTGAAGGCAGGATTGCGATGACGAATGAGACCGTTCGGGACACGCATGCGATGCTGTCCGGCATGACGCCCACCCTCATGGAGGGTGAGTTCGTATTCTGCGTGACCTCAGACCAGGATGTCGCCAGGCTTGCGGCTCCCGATGCGCTGGCCTGGTTTCGTGAGCGTGAAGGAATCTCCCTGATCCTCTCGAAGAGCCGGGCAGCGGAACTCGGTTTCAATTGCGATGTGCCGATGCGGCGTATCGTTCTGGAAGTCTTTTCGTCGCTGGAAGGTGTGGGCTTGACGGCCGCGGTTGCCTCCGAATTGGCAGCCCATTCAATGCCGTGCAACATGGTAGCAGCCTACCATCACGATCACGTCTTCGTTCCAGCTGCCATGGCGGACTTGGCACTGGACGCCTTGCTGAAGCTACAGAAAGCGTCGTCTAACTGAGCGTCCTCATCGATCAGCCGGATGCGGCAGCGTGAATACGCCGCCAATGGCAGCCTGTCCGGTCGAAGAGTCGCCAAAATCGGGGACGGCATATTCCGCGATAAGCTCCAACGCTGCGCGCGGCAGTGACCGTCTGCCCGGATCCCCTATGAGCACCTCGATGCCCGCCTTGCGACTGGCCGTAAGGAACTGCAAAACTCTCTGCGCAAGCTGGGCACTGTAGAAGACATCCCCCGCAAGAATAATATCGACGTCGGGCGGGTGGCCTGCGAGAACATCAGCGCTCGTTACTTCAACTGTCACGCCGTTCGCTTCGGCGTTGAGAGCGATTACCGCGATCGCGTTCGTGTCGATCTCCGCTGCAATCACCCGGGATGCTCCGCATTTTCGAGCCGCGATCCCGACTATGCCCGAACCTGCGCCGAGATCGAGGATGCGACGATTGCGAACGATGTCTCGATGCTCCAGGATATGCCGAGCAAGTAGGGTTCCGCCGGCCCAGTTATAGGCCCAATAAGGCGGTGAATCCTCCTCGTCGCTGGATCTGAGACGCGAGAGCCCGCTGCCGGGATGAGCTGTATAAAGCTGTATCTCAGGCAAGCCGGGTGCCGGCTTCAGTTGCAGGTTTTCGACGATAAAGGTGTGAACATCCACTAGGGAGAGAGCGCCGCGATTTGGGCTACGCTCACGACGGTGCAGTCCCCTCATTCCCTTCCCACTCGCCCAATCAATAATTCTTCATCGCCAGATGCGGCATCCCGCCATCCGGGAACTCGTTGCCGAACGCGACGAATCCGAAGCGTTCGTAGAGGGCTATTTTGTCACTTTGTGCCGTCAGATAAAATCGATTCTCACGAACGGATCGGTGCTCGTTCATCGCATAGGTCAACATCGCGCTCGCGACACCGTGTCCGCGCCATGCCTTGCTGACTGCGACGCGGCCGATTTTCACATGCTCCTTCGCATGAGTGATCCGGAGTGTCCCGCAAACCTCGCCGCCCGCCACAGCGACGACATGATGCGCCGTGAGGTCAAGCGCATCGAATTCTTCATCGGCAGGTACATTCTGTTCGGCGATGAAGACCGCACGTCGGAGCTTGAACGCCTCGTTGCAAAGGGTGCTGAAAACAGGAACCGGTAAGACGATCGTATTTGCCATTATCCTCTCCCCTGTCTCTAGCGGCGACGCAAAAACTGCGTCGCCGTTGGGATGGTTATCCCTTCTTTTTTGAGAACTTGGGCTTCGGGCCACCGCTGCCCTTGCCCTCGAACTTCGGCTTGCCCGGCTTCTTGCCCCAGGGCTTTGAATCGCGTCGCTCGTCGCCCTCGCTGCGGGCTTCCTTGCGGAACTTATCCTTCGGGCGGTCGTCGCTGAATTCACGACGCTCGCCAAAGGCCTTCTTACCAGCATAGGGTTTCAAGGCTGTTGGTTTGCTGAAATCGGGTGTGCCGTCGAGGGGCGTGACGCGGATGCCGCGCTCCATCGTCTTGTTCTGACCGATCGACTGCAGGAAGCTGTCGGCGCGGGCCGCTGAAATCTCGACGTAAGTTTCGTCGGTCTGCATCTTGATCGCGCCGATCTCTCGTTTCGTCAGATTGCCGTTTCGGCAAAGCATCGGGATCAGCCAGCGTGGCTCTGCATTCTGCTTGCGGCCGACCGAAATCGAAAACCAGACGCTCGCCCCGAAGTCATCGCGCGGACCCTTCTGATACGGTTCGCGTGGCTCGTCGGCGGTCTCGCGGCGCTTGCCACCGCGGCTGTCCTGGACCGAGACCTCGACCAGATCCTCCGGTGCAGACTGGTTGGAGCGGTAGAGATTGACGAAGGCCGCGGCGAGCTTTTCGGCCCCATGCGTATCGAGAAGCCGCTTGACCAGGTCCCGAACTTCCTCGCTCGGCGCTTCCTCGAAGATGGGGTCGGCAAGCAGACGCGCTTCGTCGCGTGCCGTGACTTCTTCCGCTGACGGTGGAAGAGCCCATGCGGCCGAGATGCCGGCATTGCCAAGAAGGCGTTCAGCCTTGCGGCGCACGTTCAGCGGCACGATCAGTGCACTAACGCCCTTGCGGCCGGCGCGACCTGTGCGACCGCTGCGGTGAAGCAGAGTTTCGGGATTGGTCGGCAGGTCCGCGTGAATGACGAGGTCGAGGCCGGGAAGGTCGATACCGCGGGCGGCGACATCCGTCGCGATACAGACGCGAGCACGTCCATCGCGCATCGCCTGCAGTGCATGGCTGCGTTCGTTCTGTGTCAGCTCGCCAGACAAGGCGACGACGTGGAAGTTGCGATTGTGAAAGCGAGCGGTGAGATGGTTGACCGCCGCTCGCGTCGAACAGAACACGATTGCATTGGTTGCTTCGTAGTACCGCAGAACGTTGATGATTGCGTTCTCGCGGTCGCTTGGCGACACGACAAGAGCCCGATACTCGATGTCCCCATGTTGCTTTTCTTCGGTCGCCGTCGCGATCCGCACCGCGTTCTTCTGGTAGCTCTTCGCCAGCTTAGCAATGGCCGCCGGAACAGTTGCTGAGAACATCAGGGTCCGACGGTCATCCGGCGAGGAATCCAGAATGAACTCGAGATCTTCGCGGAAGCCGAGGTCGAGCATTTCGTCGGCTTCATCAAGCACGACGGCCTTGAGTGCAGAAATGTCGAGCGCGCGCCGGCGGATGTGATCGCAGAGGCGACCGGGTGTGCCGACGACGATATGGGAACCCCGCTCCAGCGCGCGGCGCTCGCTGCGGATGTCCATGCCGCCGACGCAGCTGACGATCAGGGCACCTGTTGCTTCGTAAAGCCATTCTAGCTCGCGCTTGACTTGGAGCGCGAGTTCTCGCGTCGGCGCGATCACGAGCGCCAGCGGTTCGGCCGCAGGCCCAAAACGGTCCTCGTTTTCCAGTAGCGTGGGCGCCAGCGCGAGGCCGAAGGCGACGGTCTTGCCGGAGCCGGTCTGGGCCGAAACGAGGGCGTCCGACGCGGCAAGCGCAGGGTCGAGCATGGACTTTTGAACCGGCGTCAGCTCGGTATAGCCGCGTTTCACCAACGCCTTGGCGATCGCCGGAACGACGCCGCTAAAATCTGTCATGTTGTCTATCTTTCGGAAGTCTCACGCGCACGTTGCGCCTTGGCCGGCAGTTGCCAGCAGAGAAGTTGGCCGTTCCTACTTGGTCAGACGCAAAATGTCAAAGCGGATGTCCCTGCCAGAGCCATACGTCGATGCCTTCGTTTCTGCCACGAATGCGCGCTTGCGCTGGGCCTTCGAGCTGGCCAGAGCGAAGCGGTGCGCTTTCCGGCCCGGCCGCCGCCATCAAGGCGGCGCTCAATGCCAACTTGAAACCGCGTTCGGCAGCTACTTCCATCAGGCGGCTTGCGACATTCACAGTGTCACCGGTCGCCGTAATTTGCTGGCGATTGCCGCTCCCGAGCCGCGAGGCGACGACCGGACCGCAATGTGCCCCGACCTTGAAACCGATCTTTTGGCCGCTCATGGCCGAATGAGCGATGAGCCAGGGCCGCATCCGCTCACACAGGCTGACTGCGCAGGCGGCGGCCCGCGTCGCGTCGTCGTCAGCCGGTTGCGGCAAGCCGAAGAGAATCATCGCTCCATCGCCCGTGAAGCTGGTGACCGCCCCGCCATGCGAGCGCGCCTCCTCGTCGACAAGCTCGAAGAAATCGCTGAGAACTTCGCGGACATTCGTCGCGCCGATTGCCTCGCTCAAGCCCGTGAAACCGGAGAGGTCGATGAAGATAACCGCGGCGTCCTGTCGGATCGGTTTCGCGAGAAAGTTCGGATCGCGCGCGAGCCACTCGCCCATGCCCGGTGCCTCGATGCGCTGCAAGAGGTCGCTTTGCGCCGCGAAGTGCGCGGCCTGGCGACGATCGATCCAGATCTCGGCGGCGCCGAAGAGCAGGACGGGCGGCAGGGCTGCTGCGATGGGCAGTGCTGCGCTGAACCAGTAGCCATGCGCGAAGGCGGCAACGTTCAAAGCGGCCCATGCGAGCGCCGCGGAGGCAATGATGGCATAGCCGATGGCGCTGCGCCGCCACGCAAGCAAGCTGATCAGCAGCAGCGGCAGAGCCAAGGCTATAAGCGAATCGAGCAAACGTACGTTGCGGTCTCTGACGATGCTGTCGCCGGCAATCAGATGTGTCGCCGCCGTCGCCATCACCTCTACGCCTGGGAGCACCGGATCGAAAGGTGTCGGGAAGACGTCGCCGCCGCCGGTCACGGTCGAGCCGATCACGACAATCCTGTCCTCGATCGCCTTGGCGGGGAGCTTTCCGGCCAGTGCATCCGCAGCGCTGAAGGTCGGAATGGTGCCGCGTGGGCCGTAGAAGGTGACTGGCAGCCGCTGCCCATTGTCGGTCGGCAGATGCCGGTCACCAAGTGCAAGGCCGCCAGGCGAGAACGCCGGATTGATGCCCAATGCCAGCGAAGCGACCCGCAATGGAAACGAGGCATCGACCCGCTCGCCGCCGCGGGAGATCAGGGGAATGAAACGCGGTGTGCCTGACTCATCGGTAGCCACGTTGACGACCCCAATGGCGGCAACGTCGGAAAAGCGGCCAAGGGGTAACAGCATCTTGCTGGCAGTCGGTATCGCCGCCAGCGGATCGTTGGCGTCGATGCCGACCACCTGTATCTCTTTCGGGAAAACGCCGGCGGCGGCGATGACACTGGGCGTCTGCTGCAGTGCCAAAGCCAACGCTGCATCGCCCTCGTCCGATCCGGGATCAACCAGCAAGAGATCGAGCGCTATGACCTTCGGCTTCAAGGCGCTGACGGCGGACACCACGCGGGCGAGTGTCGCCCGATTGAGCGGATAGCCGTTGTCGGCGGCGGTCTGATCGTCGATTGCGACGATGCTGGTGATCGGAGGTGGCACCCGCGCGCCGACTACAGTGCTTCGAAGATCGGTCAGCGAAGCCTCGAGGCGGTCGAGGAAGCTCATACTGCCCGAAAGATGCATATAGCCGAGAAGCCCGCCCCATAGTGCGGCCAGCAGCAGCGCGATCGTGATCAGGAGCCGTCTGCCCTGCATTGGGGCGCTATTGGCCAAGGCGGGCAAGCAGGGCTGCGGCGCGGGCTGGTGGCCAGCGGCGGACAGTCAACGGGGTGCTGCCTCGCGTGACGTCAACGCCCTCGCCTACACTCAACACGACCCGCCGTCCCGCCGAGGGACGACCGACCGCGACGCGGCCGCGCACGACGAAGACGGAGGTCGTGCCGCTATTGACATCGACAGCCCAGCGCGTGCCGCGGACGGCCGCGATCGCTTGTGGCGTGACGACCTCGAATCCGCCCGGCCGCTGGGCGCGGTCAACATCCACGAGCACGGCCTTGTTGCGCAATGACACCGCGTCCGGTCGCCCATCGCGGTTACGGTCGATGATATTGAAGCGGGCCCCACTCTCGGCAACGATCGCCACGCCATCCGCGCACCGCATGACTTGCCGCGAGGTCCCCGCCATGCGCTCCATGGTGCATCCGGTCGCTTGTGCAAACGCTGCATCCGAGCCGAACAGACAGGCAGCGCTACCCCACACGACCAACGCCAAAAGCATTCTGGAGTTTACAAGCATATCCGTCCCCTACCTGAATGCACCATCGGACGACCCAGCGTGCGGCGGCCATCATACGCTGATTGCTGCAGCACGCATGCCGAAACGTCAACGGCTATCCGACAGAGTCTATGCTTTAAGCGACGTTTCGATTGACGGTCCCGTATAGCGCGCCCTTGGACGAATGAGATGGCCGCTCTCGACCTGCTCCATGGCATGAGCGAGCCACCCGACGGTACGCGCGAGCGCGAAGATCACAAGCGGCGCATTTGCGGGAAGATCAAAAACAGCCGTCATAGCCGTCAGCGCAAAATCGATGTTGACGCTTTCTCCAATGATTTCCTGCCCCGCCCTCGCCAGTTCGGCGTAGCTCGGGGGTAAGGAGAACTGGGACATCAACGCCTTTGCCCTGATGTCTCCGTCCGGATAAAGAGGGTGGCCAAAGGCGGGGAGCGATCTTCCCTGCGTCAGCGCCTGCCGTACGGTCGCGCTGGCCCCAAGGGCATTGACGTCTTCGATCAATGAGGCGACGCCCTGCCACGCGCCGCCGTGGAGCGGCCCAGTCAAGGTCGAGAGGCCCGACAGCACGGCAGCCGATAGCGTTGCGCCTGAAGAGGCTGTGACTCGGGTGGCGAAGGTCGATGCGTTGAGTTCGTGATCTGCGAGGAGCACAAGCGCGCGCCTGATGCAGTCGGCGGCTTCAGGCCTGCGCCAACTCATGGCGAGGCGCAGATGCAATGGCAATGCGCTCGTATCTGGTGCTAGGGCACCAGAGACGCTCGACAGGATACTTTGCGCTTCGGCCTTCAGCACCTTCGGCGACCGTCCAAGGGTCGGCAGGTCGTGGGTGACACGCTGCGCGAGCAGAACAAATGCGCGTTCCAGCGAGGGCGCCGCTTCCGGAGCCTCGCCCGGCGCCGTCGCAATCTGTCCAGAGTTCCATAGAAGCGTTGCGGTTTCCTCCAGCGTCGCATGTTCCGCCCAGGCGGCGGCGTCATGGCCACGATAGTAGAGCCGGCCATCCAAAATGGTGGAAATAGCAGATGGCAGTACCGGATCACCCCATTGGATGGTGTCTGCCGCAACCGTCTCGGTCTTTCGGCGGCCCGCATGTCGCGCGGCCAGCCGCGTCACGTCAGCTGCGCTGTAAAGACTTCGCCGCGGATCGGTGGCATCAGGTTTGGCCCGGATGCGGCCGCGGCTCACATTGGCGTAAAGCGTTTGCGGCTTCGTGCCGAGTTTCTCAAGCGCCTGCTCGGCGGTCAGCCAGGACATCCTGTCCTCTTACATTGATCAATTACATCAAGATTGACGTCAATCAATCTAGGCTCGATCCTGCTCTGCGTAAAGGAGAAACACCATGAAGAACGGTTTGGAAGATGTCATCGCAGCTGAAACGCAGCTCTCCGATGTGGACGGCGAAGCGGGCCGCCTGATCATCCGCGGTGTGTCGCTCGATCATCTCGTGTCTACAGCAACCTATGAAAGCGTTGCCGCCCTCTTGCTCGACGGACTGATGGAGCGGCATTTTACTCTAGCGGATCTCGACCGGCGGTTGGGCGAAATGCGGGAGCGCCTGTTCGTGCACGTGACGACGCTCGATTCGGAGCTGTTGGCTTTGCCGCCTGTGGAAGTCATGCGGGCTCTCATCGCTCGCCTGCAAGATGGCGAGGATTTCGAGGCCGCCCTTCGATTGCTGGCTGCGCCTGCCGTCTTCCTGCCGGCGATCCTCCGTCTGCAGGCTGGCAACGACCCGGTAGCGCCGGACGGCTCCCTTTCTCAGGCGACCGACATCCTGCGCATGCTGACCGGCCAATTCCCGAGCGCGGAACAGACGGCTGCACTCGATGCCTATCTGGTGACCATCTCCGACCACGGACTGAATGCCTCGACCTTCGCATCGCGCGTCGTCGCCTCGACGCGCGCCGGCCTGACCTCGTCGGTGCTTGCGGCGCTGAGTGCCCTCAAGGGACCGCTGCATGGCGGCGCCCCCGGCCCTGTGCTCGATATGTTCGACGCGATTGGAACCAGCGAGAATGCACGCGACTGGCTCGGCCAGGCACTGGACCGCGGCGAGCGCCTGATGGGCTTCGGCCACCGCATCTACCGGGTGCGTGATCCGCGCGCCGATGCCCTGAATCAGGCTCTTCGGTCGCTCGTCTTGGCCGCGCAGGTCGATCGCGAGCGGATCGACCTTGCGGAAGCCGTCGAGCACGCGGCGCTTACAATCCTCAAGGAGCGTAAGCCGAATCGTCCGCTTAATGTTAATGTCGAATTCTACACGGCGTTGCTACTCGATGCGCTGGGATTTCCAAGAGAGTCCTTCACCGGCGTTTTCGCGATCGGCCGGACCGTGGGATGGATTGCCCATGCGCGCGAACAGAGCCTGGAAGGCCGGCTGATGCGTCCCCGCTCGGTCTATGTCGGGCCATTGCCGCAAGCGGCATGACGTCGCCAATAAGACAGCCCGGCCGCCACGCGGCCGGGCTGCTGTTTCAATCCGCAGGCTCGACGCCCAAAAAACCACCGGATTGGCGGGCCCAGAGCCGCGCATATATGCCGTTCTCCTGGAGCAGATCGGCATGCCCTCCCTCCTCCACGATACGCCCCCTTTCCAGCACGACGATCCGATCCATACGTGCAATCGTCGAGAGACGGTGCGCGATCGCCACAACGGTCTTGCCTTCCATGAAGCCATAAAGCGTGTCCTGAATAGCGGCCTCGACTTCTGAATCGAGTGCGGAGGTCGCTTCGTCCAGAACCAGGATAGGCGCGTTTCTCAAGATCGCTCGGGCCAGCGCGATGCGCTGGCGCTGGCCGCCGGAAAGCTTCACCCCACGTTCGCCCACATGCGCGTCATAGCCGGTCCGTCCCTCCTGGTCGCTGAGTCCCGGTATGAAACCATCGGCGTGAGCCTTGAGGGCCGCGGCTTCGATCATGGACTGCGGCATGTCCTCGCGACCATAGGCGATGTTGTCCCGCACTGAGCGATGCAGCAGAGTGGCATTTTGCGCTACCACGCTGAATCGGCCGCGCAGGCTCTCCTGCGTCACTGCGCGGATGTCCTGACCGTCGATCAGGATCCGTCCGCTTTCAGCTTCAAAGAAGCGCATGGCGAGATTGACGAGCGTCGATTTTCCCGCCCCCGAACGGCCAACGAGCCCGACCTTTTCGCCGGCTTTGATGTTGAGCGTGACGCCATCAAGCCCACCGCCTTCCTTGCCGTAGTGGTGCGTGATGTTCTCGAAGGACAGCGAGCCACCATTGAGCTTCATCTCAGCTGCTTCGCAGCGATCCGGAATATCGACCGGCTGTGCGATGGTGCCGAGCTGGTCGCGCGCGGCCCCGACATAATTGAATAAGGCCGCGACCGCATCGAGCAGCCATTCGGCCATGGCGGTGACGCGGAAGCCGAGCGCCAAAGCGGCGGCGACCATCCCGAGCGGGGCAGCTCCCGATTGCCAAAGGATGAGCGAGTAGCCAATCAGGCTGACCATCAACAGGCTGCTGAGAAAAACCATGCTGCTATTGACCAGGACCTCGAGCCGTTGCACCGAGATAAAGGCCCGACGCACCCTGTCGAGATGGCTGCGGTTGTCCCGATCCTGGTCTCGCTGACGGGAGAAGAGCTTGATCGTGTCCATGTTGGCGAAGGTGTCGACCAACAACCCGGAGAGCGCCGAGTCCGCCTCCTGAAACCGCTGCGACGCATTTCTTACGCGCGGGATCACGAAGCCCATGAGCGTGAAGTACAGCCCGACCCACGTGACCATCGGGACCACCAGACGCGCGTCTGCCGAGGCCATCAGCCAGATGGAGCCGAGGACGTAGATCGCCACATAGGAGATCGTGTGAATGACTGAATAGGCGGCTCCCGTCGCTGTGTTGCCGAGTTCCTGGACCCGGTAGGCGATGCGTCCTGAAAAGTCGTTCTGGAACCAGCCGACCGACTGGCCCTGCACATGGCGAAGTGCGCGCCAGCGGACCATCGCGACGGCAGTCGGCCGGAACGCGATGTCATCGAGTGCCTCTCGTGCGGCGGTGGCCAGCGGACGGATGACCAACAGCAGAAACGCGGCGATAAGGAGCGCGGCGCCATGGCGCTCCCAAAGCTCGTCGGGGCGAATGGCCGCAAGGGTATCGACTAGCCTGCCGGCGTAGCCGATCAGCCAGACTTCCAGGATCGCGCCAACGGTAGTGAGTAGCAGGCTCGCGGCAACGACACCACGAAGCGGCTGCAACGTATCGAAGATAAAAGGCCAGACCCGGTTAGACAGGGGGCTTTGGTCATAGCGTTGGAATGGATCGATCAGCTTTTCGAAGCGACGAAACATGAAGGCCCTCCAGGGGCAGGATGATGACATTTGATGACGGGCCGAACAGGCAGCCCACACCGGCACTGCTGCTCAGCGGTAATTTCCGGTGCCGTTGGTCCTCATCAAACGATCTCCCCATGGGTCGCTTTGCGCCAGCTTCAACTGGCGAATGGCGCGTTCTTACCATCTTGGGCTGCGTATGTGAATGTCTTTGCGCGAAAAGGGAGAATTCTGCCTCTACCCCTTGAGATAGGCAGCGCGTTGCTCGAGCGTCTGCCGGCAACCGAGCTCATTGTCTTCCAAACCTATCCCGACAGGAATGTCATCGGTCATCATGGTAACCTCGGTGCCGTCCGAGGTCGGCCGCATATGCGTGCGGATCGTCATTTCGCCTGCAAAGGCCGAATCGTCGGAATTGAATACCGTCTTCCAGACGACGAGAGAGTTCGAGATGAACTGCGCAATTTTCCCGGGGAACCGGTCGGTCTTCTCCGAGGTCTTGCCCTCCATGTCGGTCTCTCCGTCCGGATAGACGAGCGACATGCTGAAGGCGCGCCGCCTTGCCTGCCCTCGAACTCATGTACAACGCCGCGCGTCTCGCCTAGCGGCAGCCATGTAGCAACGGCCTTGGCATCGAGGAAGGCCGTATAGACCGCGCTGGGCGGTGCGTGAATGATCTGGGAAACAGTCGTGCTGCGGTTTTGGCTCATCCGACGCAAGATAGCGACGGTACGCCAATTGAAAAGGCCGCCGCGCCGATATGGCGAGGCGGCATCTTATTGATTAGACCAGGCGACTCTGTTCAGTCGCCGCTTCGATGAAGCTTGCGAACAGCGGATGCGGATCGAGTGGGCGGCTCTTAAGCTCAGGATGGTACTGGACGCCGATGAACCAGGGATGATCCGGATATTCGATCGTCTCTGGCAACACGCCGTCCGGCGACATTCCCGAGAAGACGAGACCGCAGTCTTCCAAACGATCCTTGTAATCGATATTGACTTCGTAGCGGTGGCGATGGCGCTCGGAAATATCGGTCGAGCCATAGATCTCGGAGATCTTGGTGTCCTTCTTCAGCGCAGCCTTGTAGGCGCCAAGGCGCATCGTGCCGCCGAGATCGCCCGATGCCGTGCGCTTCTGCAGCTCATTGCCCTTCACCCACTCGGTCATCAGGCCGACGACCGGCTCCTTCGTCGGGCCGAATTCGGTCGAAGACGCGCTATCCACGCCGGCAAGGTTGCGGGCTGCTTCGATGACGGCCATCTGCATGCCGAAGCAGATGCCGAAATACGGCACCTTGCGTTCGCGCGCAAAGCGAGCCGCATGGATCTTGCCTTCCGAGCCACGCTCGCCGAAGCCGCCGGGAACGAGAATCCCGTGGACCTTCTCAAGGTAAGGCGCCGGGTCTTCCTTTTCGAAGACCTCTGATTCGATCCATTCGAGCTTGACCTTGACGCGATTGGCGATGCCGCCGTGATGCAGCGCTTCGATCAGCGACTTATAGGCATCCTTGAGGCCGGTGTACTTGCCGACGATCGCGATCGTGACTTCGCCTTCCGGCGTGCGGATTCGGTTGCAGACCTCTTCCCAAGGATCGAGGCGCGGTTTCGGTGCCGGCTCGATGCCGAAGGCTGCCAGCACTTCGTTGTCGAGGCCTTCCTTATGGTAGGCGATAGGCACGTCGTAGATGTTGGCGACGTCGAGCGCCTGGATCACGGCGGACGGGCGGACATTGCAGAACAGCGAGAGCTTACGGCGTTCCGCTTCCGGAATTTCGCGGTCGGCGCGGACCAGCAGGATGTCGGGATGAATGCCGAGGGCCTGCAGTTCCTTGACGGAATGCTGCGTCGGCTTAGTCTTCAGCTCGCCTGCGGCCGGAATATAGGGCATCAGCGTCAGGTGGACGTAGATCGCCGTGCCGCGCGGGAGGTCGTTGCCGAGCTGGCGGATCGCTTCCATAAAGGGCATGGCCTCGATATCGCCGACCGTACCGCCGATCTCGCAGATGACGAAGTCGTAGTCGTCATTGCCCTCGGTGACGAAATCCTTGATCTCGTTGGTGACGTGCGGAATCACCTGAACGGTTGCGCCGAGATAGTCGCCGCGGCGTTCCTTGTCGATAATGTTCTTATAGATGCGGCCAGTGGTGATGTTGTCGGTCTTGGTCGCCGAACGCCCGGTGAAGCGCTCGTAGTGGCCGAGATCGAGGTCAGTTTCGGCACCGTCGTCAGTGACGAAGACTTCGCCGTGCTGGGTCGGGCTCATGGTGCCCGGGTCCACGTTCAGATAGGGGTCGAGTTTGCGAAGCCGCACCCGGTAACCACGGGCCTGCAGCAACGCTCCGAGTGCCGCGGCCGCAATTCCTTTACCGAGAGAGGAAACCACGCCGCCAGTGATGAATACGTATCGCGCCATGGGATTCACCGGATACCTTTTCAAAAACGATTCCACCAGCCCAAAAATTCATTTCCAGAATTTTTGGCGCCAGCGCGGAATCTGAACAAAAGAAAACCGGCAGACCCGAAGGCCTGCCGGCGGTTTATGCTGTCTGCCGCTTACTGTCCGCTTGGGACGGTAGCGGGCGCCGGAGTGGCAGGCGTGGTGGCCTGCGGTGCTGCCGGAGCAGTTTGACTGGACGGGGCCGTTGCCGGGGCTGCGGGCGGGGTTGCTGCCGGAGCCGGAGCGGATGCGCCGCCCGTCGGAACGCCGTTGCTGCTCTGCGGGGCCGGGGCTGGTGCGACCGGAGCGGTGTTGCCGCTCTGGCCGCCGAGCGAATCGAGGATGCCGTTGCCCTGCCCGCCCGTGGCCGGAATACGGTTCAGAATATCCGTCGGACGACTCTCATAGCGGTTGAGAATGCCGAGACCAAGCGATGTGATGAAGAACAGCGCCGCCAGGATCGCGGTCGTGCGCGTCAGCGCATTGGCCGTGCCGCGGGCAGACATGAAGCCCGAACCGCCGCCGATACCGAGGCCGCCGCCTTCGGAGCGCTGGATGAGCACGACGCCTACAAGCGCCAGCACGATCATGAGATGGATGACAATCAAAACGGTCTGCATGGGTCCAGTCCTGCCCACACGCGCGGCGGGCATAAAGTAAAATTCTGGCGCTCTTTACATGAGGTCATCCGCTATTCCAAGCCCTTCGGCTCGGAATATACACGGCTCTAAGCAAGCAACGCTTCGTATGCGCCGTAAATGGCGAGGAAGTCGGTCGCTTTCAAGCTCGCGCCGCCGATCAGGGCGCCATCGACGTTCGCGACGCCCATCAATTCTCTCGCATTGCTTGGCTTGACCGAGCCGCCATAGAGGATACGGATCTCCTTGCCGGCATCGCCAAATCGGGCGACGAGCTCGGAACGCATGAAGGCGTGAGCCTTCTCGACGTCTTCCACGGTCGGCGTGACACCGGTGCCGATCGCCCAGACGGGCTCGTAGGCAATGACCGTATTCTCCGGCGTCGCGCTATCCGGCACCGAGGCGGAAAGCTGACGCTTGATGATGTCGAGGGCCTGGCCGGCTTTGCGCTCGTCAGCCGTTTCACCGATGCAGACGATCGCCGTTAGTTCCGCGGCGAAGGCGGCCTCTGCCTTGGCGCGAACAAGGTGGTCGGTCTCGGCGTGGTCGGTGCGACGCTCCGAATGCCCGACGATGACGTACGTGCCGAAGCAATCCGCAATCATCTCGGCCGAGATATCGCCGGTGTGGGCGCCCGACGGATTCTGGTGGCAATCCTGCGCGCCGATTGCAAGCGGGCTATCTGTGCAGAGCGCCGTGGCCACATAAAGCAGCGTCGCCGGAGGGCAGATCAGCACCTCCACCTTCGCGGAAAGTTGCCCCTGAACACCTTCAGCGATCGCCTTGATCTGGTCGAGGGAGGCACGTGTGCCGTTCATTTTCCAGTTTCCCGCCACGAGCGGGCGCACGTCAGGTGTCATGCCAGCCTTCCAATCTTCCACGTATCGAGCGGCCTTAGCAAAAGCAGGGATCAATGAAAAGGTTTCGCCCCTTTCGTTAAGGGAAATAACGGCTTTTTGTCGCGCAGATGCTTAAAATTTGGGGCCGATGTTGCTGAAAATCATAAAGCGGGACGCCGTGTACGTCATCCGGCATCCTGTCTTCTGAGCGATCGTCAGGAACCCAATATCCAGTTTAGCGTACGGCGCCAATCGATCATGCGGATCGGCGTTCCGTGATTGCCGGTCTGATAGAGCGTGAAATGCGTAGGGTAACCTGCCTTCAGCAACTTCTCGAAGAGCGTCTGCTGGTCTGTCGCCTCATAGACGGGATCGCGGCTGCCATGCGCGAACCAAAGCGGCAGCCTGGCCTTGAAGAAAGGACTTTTGGCAAAATCCGGATCGGCAACGCCACTCAGGATCACCATCCCCTTGAGGCGCTTTGCGCTATCCGGATCGCGGCTAATACCCCAGCAGACCTGACTGCCCATCGACGCACAGGCCAGGATGAGCGGCTTACCGGGCGATTGTTTGGAAACGTAACGGATCAGACCTTCAATCGCGGCCACTCCATCGCTATCGAAGCTCTTGACCGACGGCGAGTAGTAGACGCCGCCGTTGCCGGCCACTAGGTTCTTCAAGCGATTGAAGTTTCCGCCGAAGCTGTAGTCGTTGGCGCCGAGACGCCGGTCGCCGTTGCGTCCGTGAACGAAGATGACCGTAAATGCGGCTCCCGAGCTTTGTCCCACCCGGGTGACATCGAGCCGTTGGCCGCCAAGCTGCAACGTCTCATCCGATTGCTGCTTTCTGATGCCGAGAGACACGTATTTTTGTTGGGCACGTTTTTGGGGTATCTGATCGCGGCCGTTAATGTCGCGCATCTCGTCGTACTCGATGACATCGAGCGAGCCACCGTTGCTCGTCTCCAGCACATTTTGTGTGGAAAAGAGATCGTCCTTAAAGGGTGGCAGCCGCTCAGCGGCCTGGCCGCTTGCTGACGCCGCTAGGAAAAAGGCCGCAATTGCGGCGATGATGGCACAATGACTTGTGGACATTCGCATGCGCATAGTTCCCTGAGCCTTATGGCCGCTTGCCATTCCACGTCCATCAACGCAAACCAATTCCTGAGAAAGTCCGCCGGATGGGCGGCGTCGCGTAACAAGGCGCTTTCTGGCAGAATCTGCCTGATTCGCAAACGTGACATCAAATGCGGTGATTTTGGGTCAGGCATGGCATAAGCCGCCTGCCCTGAACAGGATGAAGATCTGAACGACCCCATGGACGATAGCAACGACCTCTTTTCCGGACTGCCCCTGACACCGAAGCAGGAGGAGGCTCCAAAGCCTGCCGCGCCGCCAAAGGCAGCGCCCGCCGAGGCCGCTGCTGCGGTCTCGCGTCCAGCGCCCGTGAGCTCGACATCCGACGACTACGGTGCGTCCTCGATCCGCGTTCTAGAGGGACTCGAGCCCGTTCGCATGCGTCCGGGCATGTATATCGGCGGCACCGACGAAAAGGCCCTGCACCATCTGTTCGCTGAGGTGATCGACAACTCGATGGACGAAGCGGTCGCCGGCCACGCCAACTTTATCGAGGTGTATCTCGACCGCGAAGGCTATCTGACAGTCAGCGACAACGGACGCGGGATACCCGTCGAAAACCATCCGCAGGTTCCGGGCAAGTCGACGCTCGAAGTCATCATGACCAAGCTGCACGCTGGCGGCAAGTTCGACGGCAAGGCATACGAGACATCCGGCGGCCTCCACGGCGTTGGCGTTTCTGTCGTCAATGCGCTTTCCGACGTGTTGGAAGTCGAGGTTGCGCGTAACCGGAAGCTATACCGCCAGCGCTTCTCCCGCGGTTTGCCGCAGGGCGAGCTGGAGGAACTCGGCGACGTCCATAATCGTCGTGGCACGCGTGTTCGCTTTCACCCCGATCCGCAGATTTTTGGCGAGCACGCGAAGTTCGACGCGGGGCGCGTGTTTCGTATGGCACGCTCCAAGGCTTACCTCTTTGGCGGCGTGGAAATCCGCTGGAGCTGCGAAGAAGGTGTGCTTCCGCAAGGCTCAGAGATACCTGACAAGGCGGTCTTCCACTTCCCCGGCGGCCTGAAGGATTACCTGCAGGCGACGATGGGCAAGGAATTCACTGTCACTCGCGAGATATTCGCAGGCAAGACGGAGAAAACCAGCGGTCACGGCTCGCTGGAGTGGGCGATCACCTGGTACGGCGGCGATCCTCAGGTCCATTCGTACTGCAATACCATCCCGACACCCGAAGGTGGCACGCACGAGGCAGGCCTTCGTATCGCGCTGACCAAGGGCCTGAAGAACTATGCCGATCTGACCCAGAACAAGCGCGCCGCCCAGATCACCACCGATGACGTGATGATTTCAGCCGTCGGCATGCTGTCGGTCTTCATTCGCGAACCTGAATTCGTCGGCCAGACGAAGGACAAGCTTGCGACCGTTGAAGCTCAGCGCATCGTCGAAAACGCACTTCGCGATCCGTTTGACCACTACCTCGCCGATAATCCGAACGAAGCAGCCAAGCTGCTCGATTGGGTCATCGAGCGCGCGGAGGAACGCCTGCGCCGTCGCAAGGAAAAGGAAGTCAACCGCAAGACGGCCGTGCGCAAGCTGCGTCTTCCCGGCAAGCTCGCTGATTGCGCACAGAACACCGCCCAGGGTGCCGAACTCTTCATCGTCGAAGGCGACTCGGCAGGCGGCTCGGCCAAGCAGGCGCGTAACCGTGCCAACCAGGCGATCCTCCCGCTACGCGGCAAGATCCTCAATGTCGCCAGTGCCGGCCGCGAAAAGCTTGGCGCCAACCAGCAGCTGGCTGATCTCGTGCAGGCGCTCGGCTGCGGCACACGCTCGAAGTATCGCGAAGAAGACCTTCGCTACGAACGCATCATCGTGATGACCGACGCCGATGTGGACGGCGCTCACATTGCATCGTTGCTCATCACGTTCTTCTATCAGGAGATGCCCGAGCTGGTCCGTGGCGGTCACCTCTTTCTTGCCGTGCCGCCGCTTTACAAGATCACCCAGGGCGCGAAGTCGGCTTATGCCCGCGACGACGCGCACCGGTCCGAGTTGATGGAGACCGAGTTCAAGGGCAAGGCCAAAGTCGAAATCAGCCGCTTCAAAGGTCTCGGCGAAATGCTGCCGGCGCAGCTCAAGGAAACCACCATGGACCCAAGCAAGCGCACGCTGTTGCGCGTGATGATTGACGAGGTGGATTTCGAGGGCACACGCACGGCGGTCGACGATCTGATGGGAACGAAGCCCGAAGCTCGATTCCGGTTCATTCAGGATCGTGCTGCCTTTGCGGAAAACCTAGATATCTAGAACGTCTAGTCGAGGCGTACGGTAATCTCCGTCTTCACGGAGTTGGCGAGGAAGCACAATTCGTGCGCCTCGTGATGCAGTTTTTCTTCGAGTTTACGGCTGGGATTGTCGCTTGAGTAAGTGACGCGCGGCCGAAGCTCGACACGGCTCACCATCGTTCTGCCCTGCACGGTTTCCATGAGGCCGGTTGCTGCATCGACATAGCTGTCGACCATGATGCGCTTCTTTGAAGCAAGCCAGAGGTAGAACAGCATGTGGCAGCTTGACAACGACGCAACGTACGCCTCTTCCGGATCCACATTCTCAGCCACGGCATAGGGCAGCGGCACATTGTGTGGCGAAGCGGAGGCGGCGACGGTGGCGCCGCCGTCGAAGCTCCATGTGTGTCCGCGGCTGTATCGTCCGTCGATAAAACTTGCCGCGCCCCGCTCCCACGCAACCTCTGCCGAAAACGTCGTCATCTGTCATTCTCCTTCGCGTGTCAGGCGCGCTGTTGTCATTTGCAAATGGTCCGACAATGCTTGCAGCGCTGCGGCTTCGTCGCGACGTGCGCAGGCATCGATGATGGCGCGATGCTCGGCATGGAGGATAATGCGCTCATCGGAGCCCTTCGGCTGCCTCGAGTAGGCGCGACGCGATTCACGTCGCAGTTCGTCGATCATAGAAAGAAGGCGGGCATTGCCGCATCGCCCATAGAGCGTTCGATGAAAAGCGACATCCAGCTCTTCCAGGGTAGCAGGGTCCTCCTCTTCAACCAGATCTTCATTGAGACGCTGCGCCTTACGTAAGTCGCTACCACCGAGGGTCGGCAGTGCTCCACGCAGTGCCATACTCTCCAACGCCGCGCGGATATCGGCGAGCTCGCGCGCCTGCTCTTCCGTCAAACCGACGACAGCTAAGCTTCGATCCGGCCGCCGGTCGAGCAGGCCCGACGCCAGCAGTCGATCAAGCGCCTGACGCACCGGCTGCCGGCTGACACCAAATCGCTTCGCCAAGAGCTCTTGCTTCAGGACTGTTCCTGGCAGCAGACGCCCGGCTTCTATTTCGCGCCGCAGCGCCGTTGCGATCGTGGTTGTATCCATGGATCCAAACTATCTGCTGAAATGAATTTTGGCAACGCTGTTGCGGGATTTCTGTCATATTGATTGCGGAGAATGGGGCTAAGGAGCGTAGTATAGATCGCCGGGGATCTCGGGTGCCAGTCGACGGCATAAATCCGTCATTGTGCTTGCGCCCGAGGGATGCATGGCCCATATCCATAGTCAAAATAGGGGGAAAAGAACGACGTGAGCCTTCCGAACAACAATATCCAGCGAGAGTCGCGATGGCTCGGCCCTTCGGGCCCTGCCCGCACGCCGTTAATTCCCTCGATCTCTGCAGCGCGCTGGCTGCTGGTTCTCGTTGTCGCGGCTGGCGTTTACTTCTTCTACGGCTTTGCCGTCCCCGTGCTTGCGGCGCTAGTCATCGGTTTTGCGAGCTGGCCGCTTTACCGTCGATTGCTCGAGCGCGTCGGCGGAAACACAACAATCGCTGCCACCATCGCGATTGTACTGATCGTCACGTTCCTGGTTTTGCCCATCGTTTTTGCCGTGACCTACACGACAGGAGAGGTGCGGGAATGGGTCGCCTGGGCTGTGCATGCAAACAGGTCGGGCGCGCCGACGCCGCAGTGGATCATCGCCCTGCCCTTCGCTGGCCCTTATCTCGATGAGTTATGGACCAAATACATCGGCAGCCCCGGCTCCATGGGTGAGGTCATCCAGGCTGTCAGCGGCGCCAACATCGGCAACATCTATCGGGCGATTCTCGCCGCAGGCGGCGGCGCCTTCCACCTGCTGCTGACGCTGCTTTTCATGCTGATTGCGCTGTTCTTCGTCTACCGCGATGGTTCCGCCTTCTCGCAGCAGATCGATATGCTCGGCGAGCGCATTCTCCCCAACCGCTGGGAGCGGATTTCCCGGGTCGTGCCGGCAACGATCAGTTCGACCGTCATGGGCATGACACTGATCGCTATCGGCGAGGGCATCGTGCTTGGCGTCGCCTATTGGATCGCCGGTGTCCCCTCACCTGTCACGCTCGGCGTCCTGACTGGCATCATGGCATTAATACCGGGCGGTGCGCCGCTCTCCTTTACGCTGGTGTCCGTCTATCTGCTCGCCAGTGGCTCACACGTTGCCGGCGTCGGTCTTTTTGTTTGGGGAACGGTCGAGTTGTTCATTGTCGACAAGACGCTGCGCCCGAAGCTCGTCGGCGGCCCGATCAAATTGCCATTCCTGCCCACGTTCTTCGGCCTTGTGGGCGGCGTGAAGACCATGGGCTTCCTCGGCCTCTTCATCGGGCCGGTTCTGATGGCCCTGATTGTCGCGATCTGGCGAGAGTGGATGCACGAGGTTCACGATGCGGAAACGGGGCCACAAGTCATGATCGACGAACAGGCCCCGCCAGCGTCTCGCGCGGCTGAATGATCAGGCGAGCCGCTTTTCCATGAACAGGCTGAGTGGGTCCGGCAGGTAGCTGCCGAACGGCTCGATGTCAACATAGCCGTATTTGCGGTAGAGAGCGATTGCCTCCGGCTGGTAGATGCCAGTTTCGAGCCGAACGGCCCAAAGCCTCTTTTCAGTTGCGGCTGCTTCGAGCACATTCATCAGCTTGCTTGCCACCTTCAAGCCACGCGCGGCCGGGTCAACGAACATGCGTTTGATCTCCGCCGTTCCGTCGCCAACCTCGACCAGCGCGCAGCAGCCGACGATTGCGTTATCGTTGCGGGCGACAAAGAAGCTGACAGTCGGCTTTTCCAACGTCGAGATGTCGACGAGGTGGTTGCTCTCCGGTGGATACAGCGACTGCGCATAGGTGTCGGACATGTCGAGGAGACGGAGCACGCCTTCCTGGCGCGGTGGTTCCAGAGCAATCGTGATGGACACCGGATTTTCCTGTCTTGGCGCGCGCTCCCGCATGACGAAAGGTTATTGCTGGGGCGCCTTCATTCCGTTGGAATTACAGTCTCTAAGAGGCAGAGTTTCAATATTCATAAGGCCATATTATGCAAGCGGTATTGGTTGCAATGACCATCTTGGGGTGCAACGACTCGGTTACACAATGCAACTACATCGCCACGGTCGAGAAACAGTGGCAGACAGTTACAATGTGCGACGCCGACTCGGAAAGGCAGCTGAAGCAGTTTACAAATGTCGGCTACCCGACAGTGATTGCCGTTTGCGAGCCGCCGAAGCCCGCTACGCCGCCGGATACACCAAAGGCTGTAGTAGAAAACATACCAAAACCGCCCGCACCAGCTGAAACACAAGGCCGGTTGTCGGTCTTCGCCGATCGGGTGGCAGGCCAGGTACGCGCACATCTACCATCCGGCAGCGATATGAAAACAGTGCTGGTTTCACCCGTCCATTTTGTCTCGGGAAGTTATTCCTGGGTGGCGAAACGGCTTCACCCCTAGGCCGCCGCGAGAGATGCTACCTGCGCGTACGCGCGCGCATGCTGTCGCTGCTCCGCAATGTGCAGCCTCTCGACCATCTCGAGGAGTTCTTGGGCAGCACCGTGCGTTCCATGCCAACGGAGCTTCTCGAGCAGCTTGCCGCAGACGTCGCCCAGCATGGTGGCGGAAAGATTCTTCGATGCTTCCCGCCACAGCAGCGTTGCCTCGACGAAAATCACGCTGATGTCGCGGGCAAGGCCGGCCGATTCGTAGAGGGCGCGCACGGCGTGCATGCGCCCGGTTGCAAGGATGGAGCGAACGCGTCGCTCGTCACAACCCGTAAGGTTGACAATTGCCGTCGCGAAGAACTCCACCTTGCCGGAGCAGAGGGCATGTATCAGAAAGGACGGCGTCAGCTGGCCGCTTACCCGCAAATGTTCGACAAGGTCTGAAATCTCGCGCGGCGTAAGCTCGCCTGCAATCGAGACGACAGCGGCTTGGTTGGCCTCCCGGCTGATCCGATGCCGCCGGCTCGGATCGATCGTCGCTTGCGCCAATGGCAAATTGACGAGGGCGACGCTGACATGCTGCGTCAACAACTGCCGAGCGTCCGCAGGCAAATCCCCGCGATCCAGCAGCAGGTTGCGGATCTCGCAATGGTGGCCGAGACGCTCGGCGATTCTCTTGAGCGAGTAAGGTGCGATCGCGGCTCCTTCGTTTTCGAGAAGGCACATGATGGTCTCTTCTTCGCCAATTTCAGCAAGTGCGGCGGCGACCGGCCGTGAGATCGTTCCACGCGCTGCAATCAGCATTCGCGTAACGTCGCTACCACCGGCAGCAAAATCCACCAGATCGGAATCCGACAGCAAGGGCGAGCATGTGACGGCGTGGCATGCAATTTCGGGCTGATCCGCTGCGAGCGAGAGAATAACGGCGCGCGGTGCGTCCGGCGACCACGAGATCGCCTCAGCAAGAGCCAGCCTGACCTTGGGGGACGGGTCGTCGAGCAGGAAAGTCATGGCCATCTCGGCGGCCGCGCGTTCTGCAGCAGCCATCTCGGACTGCAAATAGGCTCTGCCGAGGGCATTGGCCGCACGGGCCCTGTCTCCGGCCTTGGCGGTTTCCGCCCAACGAAGAAATGCTTCTACGATCACCCGTGTGCCCCATGCCCGAATGCGATTCTCTCGCACTCCAATCAGTGAGATTACGGTACGGGCAAAAAGTTTATGATTGGTTCACCATGTTCGTTAAGCGTCAAAGCTGCGGCCGGAACATTTCGAATACGTCGCAGCCTTCACTGTAGTCCATGTAACCCATGCGCGCGATCGGCCTAGCGATCGCCATATCGAGGCGGCCATCGCGAATGATTGTTTCATCGATGCGGATGCCGATAACCTGGCCGAAGACCATGATGTTTTCGGAATCCCCGCCGGTGAGTGACTTCGGCACAAGGGTTTCCGTTACCTTGCATTCGAGCACGGCAAAGGCTTCGGCGACATAGGGCGCATCGACAAGCTCGCCCCTCCTTGCCGTCAGACCGGCAAGCGCAAACTCGTCGACGCCGTAGTCGACGGCCGCCGACGAAACGTTCATCTTCTCCACCAGGTTCCGGCTCACGAAGTTGCAGGTGAACTCGCCGGTTTCGATCGCATTCCTCTGGCTGTGCTTGAGACCGGCAGAGGAAAACATCACGAGTTTCGGGCGGTCGGAGATCGCATTGAAGAAAGAGTACGGCGCGAGATTGATCGAGCCGTCACTTCCCTTGCTGCCGATCCAGCCGATTGGCCGCGGCGCGACAATCGCCTTGAAGGGATCATGCGCCAGAGCATGCCGGTTCGTATCGGTGGTATAGAACATCAGTCCTCTCCGCCAACCCAGGTGACTGTCTCGGTCAACTCCGGACGCGGGCGTTCGATGGCAGGAAACGTCGTCGAGCCCATGTGAATAAAGCCCGCGATCTTCTCGCCCGGCCCGACGCCGAGGAGCTCATAGGCGCGCTCGTCGTAGGCGAACCATTCGGTCAGCCAATTGGCAACCCATCCATGGGCATTGGCGGCAAAGATGATGTTGAGGCAGACTGCGCCGGCAGACATCAACTGCTCCCACTCGGGGATCTTGATGTGCGGGCCGGCCTTGCTGACGACGGCAACGACGACAGGAGCGCGAGTGAAACGGGTACGTTCCACTTGTATCATTTCATCAGAAAGCTCTGGCTTGGCTTCGAGTGCAAGCTTCAGAAGCTTTTCGCCGATCCGGGCACGCTCTTCGCCGCGATAGACGATAAAGCGCCAAGGCGCGAGCTTGCCGTGATCAGGCACACGGGACGCCAGGCGCAAAATCTCTTCGATCTCGGCCTTGACAGGCCCCGGCTCGCACATCTGAAACGCGGGAATAGAACGGCGGACACCGAGATAGTCGATGAGCTTGATATCGGATTTCATGCGGGAGAGACTTCCATTTTCATGACAGCATTTCGGATGGGTCTTGAATTTGCCATCGCGTTGGTCTTGAAGTGGCCTCTGTGATTTCAGATGTCAATTGGTTCGCACGACACATGGTTGGCATTTCGCCATATGCACGCATAAGCCTGGCCTTGGCTTTCACCGCTCTACTGCCTTTAAGCAGCCAGGCGCAGGATGCCTTCCAGACCTTCAAGCAGTTGGATACGACGGCGAAGATGCCGAAGCTGAATGCCTTCATCGCGCCGGGTACGGCGCCGCAGGGTTCGAAGCTGCAAGAGGTCGCCCTTGAGGCAAAGCTGACGGCCAATGGCGATGCGGTTCAGGACGGACTATCCTGGTATGTGTTTAGCCCCATGACGGGCTCTGATGGCAAGCTGCCGCTGATCGCATCCTCACAGGGCGGCTCTGCGGACTTCCAGCTCGCGCCAGGAGATTATTTCGTCAATGTTTCCTTCGGCCGCGCCGGTGTTACCCGCAAGCTAACGGTTCCCGAAGACGGACAGGTCGACAAGCAGACGATGGTGCTGGAAGCCGGTGGCTTGCTGTTAAACGCCGTATCGGGCTCAGACGTCCGCATTCGGCCGGATCAGCTCAGTTTCTCGATTTATTCCGCTGAGGTGCGTGAGGACGGCGAGCGCGGTCTTGTCATGGCTGACGTGCCGCCCAACACCGTGGTTCGTCTCAATGCCGGGACCTACCACATCGTCTCCGAATACGGCGACACCAACGCATCGATCCGTGCTGACATCCAGGTGGAGGCCGGCAAGCTGACAGAAGCAACGATCCAGCACAAAGCCGCGCAGATCACCTTCAAACTCGTATCCGATGCCGGTGGCGAAGCGATTGCCGATACAGCCTGGTCGATCCTGACCGCCGCTGGTGATAGTGTCGGCGAGAGCGTTAGCGCCTTCCCGACGATGGTCCTTGCCGAAGGTGAATACTCTGCCGTCGCTCGAAACAAGGACAAGATCTACCAGCGCGATTTCAAGGTTGAGGCTGGCAAGAACACCGATGTCGAAGTGCTGATGAAGGACGTACAACCCGAAGAGCCGACGGAAGCCGCTAAAACGGTGCAGGTTCAGCCAGATCAACAGCCGCCAACGGGTGACGCCTCGCCGAGGACGCAAGCGCCGCTGCCCTCCTACGACCAATTGCAGAGCGGCGCTAGCGCCGGCGACGACGTGGAGTAATCGGCTTTCAGAGTATCGCAGACAAAGAAAAACCGCCCGGTCCTGTTAAAGACCGGGCGGTTTCGTATTTTAGGGCTGGAGGCAGGTCAGGCTGCCTTGGCCTTCCTGGCTTCCGCCTTCCGGCGGATGTCTGGTGGCGTGGCTTCGAGCCCGAGGCTTGCAATCGCCTCGTCAAGCGACATCGAAGTTTGCTCCTGGCTGCCGAGACGGCGGATATTGACGGTGCGCTCTTCCGCTTCCTTCTTGCCGCAGACGATGATGACCGGAACTTTCGTGACGGAATGTTCGCGGATCTTGTAATTGATCTTCTCGTTACGGAAGTCAGTCTCGACCGTCAGGCCGGCGTCGCGAAGTGCTGCCGTAACTTCGGCGCCATAGCCATCGGCCTCGGAGGTGATCGTCGCCACAACCACTTGCTGTGGCGATACCCACAGCGGCAGGTGTCCCGCGAAGTTCTCGATCAGGATGCCGAGGAAGCGCTCCATCGAGCCGCAGATGGCGCGGTGGATCATGACCGGCTGCGTCTTTTCGGAGTTGCTGTCGATGTAGAACGCACCGAAGCGTTCCGGCAAGTTGAAGTCGACCTGCGTCGTGCCGCACTGCCATTCCCGGCCGATCGCGTCCTTCAGCGTATATTCGAACTTCGGACCGTAGAACGCGCCCTCGCCCGGCAGGATGCCGGTCTTGATGTTGTTCGACTGCTGCTGGATCGTCTCCAGCACATCAGTCATGACGCTTTCGGCGCGATCCCAAAGGTCGTCTGAACCAACACGCTTTTCGGGGCGCGTCGAAAGCTTGATGGTGATCTCGTCGAAGCCGAAGTCCTTGTAGACGGACAGGATCAGATCGTTGATCTTCAGGCACTCGGCTGCCATCTGCTCGTCGGTGCAGAAGATGTGCGCGTCATCCTGCGTAAAGCCACGCACGCGCATCAACCCATGCAGAGCGCCTGACGGCTCGTAGCGGTGAACGGTACCGAATTCCGCAAGACGGATTGGCAGTTCGCGGTAAGACTTCAGGCCGTGCTTGAAGATCTGCACGTGACCGGGGCAGTTCATCGGCTTCAGCGCGAAGACACGGTCGTCATCCGTATCGTCGCCGGCAACCGTGACCTTGAACATATTGTCGCGGTACCAGCCCCAGTGGCCGGAAGTTTCCCAGAGTGACTTGTCGAGCACCTGCGGCGCGTTGACCTCCTGGTAGTCTTCAGCGAGGCGGCGGCGCATATAGGCGACAAGCGTCTGGAACATGCGCCATCCCTTGCCGTGCCAGAAAACGACGCCCGGACCTTCTTCCTGGAAGTGGAAAAGGTCCATTTCGCGGCCGAGGCGGCGATGATCGCGCTTCTCGGCTTCGGCAAGCACGTGCAGGTAATTGTCGAGATCTGCCTGCTCGGCGAAAGCCGTGCCGTAGATGCGGGTCAGCATCGGATTGTTGCTGTCACCGCGCCAGTAGGCGCCGGCCACTTTCATCAGCTTGAACGCCGTGCCGATCTGGCCGGTGGACGCCATATGCGGCCCGCGGCACAGGTCGAACCAGTCGCCCTGATAGTAGATCTTCAGATCCTGGCCTTGGGGAATCGCATCGACGAGCTCGACCTTGTAGCTTTCACCCTTGGCGGCGAAAACGTCCTTGGCCTTCTCGCGCGACCAGACTTCTTTCGTGAACGGCGCGTTGCGAGCGATGATCTCCTTCATCTTCTTTTCGATCTTTGGCAGATCGTCCGGTGTGAAGGGCTCGTTCTTGGCAAAGTCGTAGTAGAAACCGTTCTCGATGACCGGGCCGATCGTTACCTGCGTGCCGGGCCAGAGCTCCTGCACAGCTTCCGCCATCACGTGGGCTGCGTCATGCCGGATCAGCTCCAGCGCGCGACCATCGGTGCGGGTAATAATTTCAATCGCGCCTGCCGTCACCGGATCGGAAAGGTCGCGGACCTGGCCGTCGATCGCAATCGCGACTGCCTTCTTGGCAAGTGACTTGGAAATGGATTCTGCGACATCCTTACCGGTTGCGCCAGCATCGTAGCTACGCACGGAACCATCGGGAAATGTCAGGGAAACGGATTGGGACATCTAGAATTCTCCTTGTCCAGTCCCGCCAACGAATGCGGGTGGTTGCAATGAAGCGCTTCGTCCGCACGAATGCGCCGCCGCCTGATACCGAGATTTGCCGATTGAGTAAAGAAGAAGCCGGTTTAGCCGATCATTTCCGCAAGGCCGCGAACCGTGTTCCAGTTTCGCAGCGTGCCGACGCCCATGCGCTTGGTCGTCAGTGCCGAAAGCAGCTTCCATTCGCTTGGCTTTCCGGCAAAATCGATCCAGAGATCACCGCCGGTGAGCGCCAGACGCTGCTTCGGATCGGCATAAGGGCGAAGCGCCTCGATGGTGGCGGGGTCGAGCGGTTTGCGCATCACACGGACGATCACCTGGCTGCCCTCGCCGTCCAGAAATGGATTGGACTTTGCAAGTTTCAACCAGTCGGTACTTTCGCGCACGATAATATCGACGGGCTTGCCGAACCTCGCTTTGAACGCGGCTTCCAGCCTTGCCTCAATACCCGCCAGTGGCAAGGCGTCCGCCTCGAACACGATATTGCCGGTCGAAACCAGCGTCCTCGGATCTCGGTAACCGATATTTTTGGCCATGTCGCGAAGGTCGGACATCACCACGCGGCGACCGGGCGCAAGCACGATACTATGCAGCAGCGCAACGTAGATCATGCTTTCTAGAACTCCGTGTCGCCGCCCTTGGGAAGATCGTCAAGGTTATGCTTGAGGCCGCATCGATGCGCTTGTGGAAGGCATCGGTGACATCGTGACGACCGCGAAAATACCCGAAATGCGCCCTGCGTCATCTCTCTGCTGCCTTGCGCCCCAACGCGAGGTAGCGCCACGGTGTCCACCAGTGTAAGCGCTCGCCGAGCTTCTCGGGAACCGGGTCGAGTCCGCTGGTGCCTCCGGGTCCACAACGCGCGACGCGAAACAGTGTCATCCATCCACCGCTCCACAACCCGTGGCGCGCAACTGCCTCATAACCGTACTCAGAGCAAGTCGGAATGTGGCGGCATGAATTCCCGATGAAACCAGAGAGCGTCAGCTGATAGGCGCGAATAAAGCCCATCCCGAGCAACCTCCCCGGTGTCTTGCGGAACGGGCCGGAGTAATTGCGGGAGTAGGAGCGTGCGGGTCTACGGGGCGCAGCGGCGCCACCCTCGTCTTCGTCGTCATCGCGATTGATCGAACAGAATTCGCACATCGGCTATGCCGCTCAGGCCTCGACCGTTTCGGCGCGCTTGGCCTCGATCTGGCCAATTGCGTCAACAACGGCATCGAAGGTCAACATTGTGGAGGCATGTCGCGCTTTGTAGTCCTTGACGGGGCGGAGATAGCGCATGTCTTCGAAACGGCCTTCCGGCCCCTCCCCGTCCGCCTTCAACATCGCCAGCATATCCTCTCGCGCCTTGCGTAGCTCACTCGCATTGGCGCCGATTACATGGCGCGCCATGATCGAAGAGGATGCTTGTCCAAGCGCGCAAGCTTTGACGTCATGCGCAAATCCGGTCACGGTGCCGCCGTCCATTTTCAGCCAGATTTTGACCTTGGAGCCGCAAAGCTTGGAATGCGCCTGGGCGCTGGCGTCCGCGTCCGGCAGGCTGCCGATCAGTGGAATGTTGCCCGCAAATTCGAGGATCTTGCTGTTGTAGATATCGTCCATCGTGGATTCCGCTCCAGAATTCATGCGGATCGGCGCCTCAAAACTCATTGTAGCACAAAAGAAAAACACAGCGTGTCGTGCCGGGAGACTTACATAAGGATGCCGTTTTCCTATATGTATGTCGTTCGAAGGCCAGAAAAATGCAATGGCCTCGGCTAAGTTTGATTGGGAAACCGTGCCGGACGGGCAGCAATTCAAGCCCTGAAAGCCCCGGAGCCTGCCAAAGGTGCATGAATTCCCTTGAGTGGAATTGCCAGTGGCTAGTCCGAAAGACGGTCCGCAAAAGCGGATCAGGAGACAGTTGCATATGGACGCCATCATCAAGAATTTTCCGCAGACCCCCGCCGATCTAGAAGCCGATCGGCCAAGCCAGAGAGAAGCCGAGGACGCCATCCGCACGCTCCTGCGTTGGGCGGGCGACGATCCGTCGCGTGAAGGCCTGCTGGATACCCCGGCGCGCGTGGCAAAAGCCTATCGCGAACTTTTCGCCGGCTATGATATGGACCCGGAAGACGTGCTTGGCCGCACCTTTGAAGAGGTTGCCGGCTACGACGACATGGTCCTGGTCAGAGACATTCCCTTCTTCTCCCATTGCGAACACCACATGGTTCCGATCATCGGCAAGGCGCATGTCGCTTACATGCCCGACGGCAAGGTCCTTGGCCTTTCGAAGATCGCGCGGGTCGTCGAAATCTACGCTCGCCGCCTGCAAACGCAGGAAACCATGACGGCCCAGATCGCAAAGGCCATCGACGACACGCTCGCTCCCCGCGGCGTCGCCGTCATGATCGAGGCCGAACATATGTGCATGGCGATGCGCGGTGTACAAAAGCAGGGCTCGACCACATTGACGACAACATTTACCGGAACGTTCAAAACTGAGCCGGCTGATCAAGCCCGATTCATGTCTATGGTCCGGGGCCGCTGAATACGGCTTCGATTAAGAAAGCCGCGACGATGCCCTTTGCGTTCAACACACCGTCCGACGATAAATCAGAACTCGAGGACGCGGGAGATTTCACGCCGCGGTTTGACGATCGCGGTTTGATCACCGCGATCGTCACCGATGCTGCCGATGGCGAATTGCTGATGGTGGCGCATATGAATGCGCAGGCTCTCGCCCTGACCATCCAGACCGGAAAGGCGCATTATTTCAGCCGCTCGCGGGGCAAGCTCTGGATCAAGGGCGAGACTTCTGGCAACACCCAGATGGTCAAGGAAATACGGACGGATTGCGATCAGGATGCGATCTGGCTGAAGGTCGAGGTCGCTGGCCACGATGCCACCTGTCACACCGGCCGCCGGTCCTGCTTCTATAGAACCGTCAACCTCGAAGAGGGCAAGCCGATGCTCGAAATTGTCGATGATGAGCTCCAGTTCGATCCCAATGAAGTTTACGGAAAAGACTCTTAGCCGAAAATTGCCTCTTATTGGGCCAAAATCTACGCCTATATACGAATTGGAAAGGGACGCGGGCCACTAATATAGTTCGTTTTTGATTGTTTGCCGGGAGGGAGGCGAGCCATGCTGAATTGGGGTTTGTACCGCCAAAGCTCCGACGTAGGCACGTCCAACACCAGCACCCCGACAGCGCCAGACATGAACGCTCCCGCCATTCCCGCGCCTGCGCCCAAAAAAACCAAACTTGCCCTTGCGCTGGGAGGAGGTGCGGCGCGCGGTTGGGCGCATATAGGTGTCCTACGCGCCTTGGACGAGGAAGGCATCGAGATCGGCATGGTTGCCGGAACCTCGATCGGAGCCTTGGTCGGGGGGTGCTATCTGGCCGGCAAGCTTGATGAACTGGAAGGATTTGCCCGTTCGCTGACAATGCGGCGCATCGCCAGTCTGCTCGACCTGACGATCGGCGGCAGCGGCTTGTTCGGTGGTATGCGGCTGACAAAGCGCATGCAGGAACATCTGGAGGGCCTGAACGTCGAAGATCTGGACCGGCCGTTCGTGGCCGTCGCTGCCGAGGTCAACACCGGGCACGAGGTCTGGATCGCCAACGGATCGCTGATCACGGCGCTTCGCGCCTCCTATGCCCTGCCCGGTATCTTCGAACCCATTCGCAGCAACCAGCGGACGCTTGTCGACGGCGCCTTGGTCAATCCGGTTCCCGTCTCCGTATGCCGCGCCTATGAGCAGCCGCTCGTGGTTGCGGTCAACCTGAACTACGATCTTTATGGTCGATCAGCCGTCGTCCGGCACAATGCCACCCTCTCGCCATCCGAAGTGCACCGGCGCGAAGAGGCGCCCTATGCCAGGCTCGGCATGACCGGTGTGATGGTGCAGGCGTTCAACATTATCCAGGACAGGATTGCGCGTGCGCGCCTTGCGGGCGATCCGCCGGATATGTCGCTTCAGCCGCGCCTCGGCGACATCGGCTTGTCAGAGTTCCATCGCGCCGGAGAAGCGATCGAGCGCGGCTACGAGGAAGCTAAGCTGCGGCTTCCTGAATTGAAACGTATGCAGGAAATATTCGCCGGCTCTCTCTAGGCGCCGGCGAAGCGTTCAGCCGGCGATGTAGGCCTTGATCTGCTCTGCTTCCAGTTCGACTTCCGCGATACGGGTTTTCACGACGTCGCCAATCGAGATGATACCCGCGAGCTTGCCATTCGTCTCAACGGGAACGTGGCGGAAGCGGCGGCTTGTCATCAGCCCCATCAGGTCGTTCACGGTTGAATCTTCATGGCACCGGTAAACCTTTGCGGTCATCAACGAGCCAACGGGTTGATCGAGACAGGCGGCTCCCCCCTTGGCGATCGCGTGCACCACGTCGCGCTCCGTGAAAATCCCGGAAATCTTGTTCTCCATCCCAACGATGACAATGGCGCCGATCTTTTTCTTGCTGAGAATCACAGCCGCTTCGGAAACGGTCGTGTTCGGCCCGGCGGTTACGACATCCCTGCCTTTTGTATCGAGTATGGCCTTGACTGTATTGGACATTTTGAACCTCCTATGTCGAAAGTGAAGCACTTCTACTGATCACAGGCATCCGCGGCGGTTTCTCCTCCCATTACGGATCAGTTCGAATGGTGCACTCCAACTCTCAAGATTGCAATATATCCGATGCTTCTGAAGTTAGCGGCTCCTCGGGCGGCTTCCGGTCAAAAAGACTGAAGAGAATGAAGCCGAAAATGAACCCTCCGATATGGGCGTCCCAGGCGATTGCCTGCGACCCGTCGCCGATCAGCGGGACGCCGACGGCAATCAGCAGATTGCCCACGAACCAGAAGAGAATGAATGCGACGACCGTGCGGCTGTGAAACGCTTCGAGCATCGAAAGACGCGCATTGAGATGCGCCGGCCGGGCAATCCGCTGTTCCGGTGGGAATGCAAAGCGGCAGGCGGCGCCCATCAGGCCGGACACAACGCCGGACGCGCCGATCAGCAACGTGGCCTCTCCCCAATTCAAGGCCGCATGGAGAGCGGCGGCCGCGATCGCGGATAGCACCCAGAAGGTGACAAATCGGAACGCGCCAATTCGGCGCGCCACCGGCGTACCAAAGGCCATCAGCCATAGCCCGTTGAAAACGATATGCTCTATGCTGCCGTGAAGGAGCGAATAGGTGATCGGCGTCCAGAGAAGTTGCGGGCCCTGCTCCGACAACGGCGTGATGTACCTCAACGGAATGAAGCCGAAATTGAAGAACAGCCAGTCGAGACCGTTGCCAGATAGAAACAGTGATTGAACGGCGTATATCAGCCCCAATAGCGCAAGTGCTGCGAGCACCGAGCCTGGAAGGTTGAAGATGGGTGACCGCGGCGCCGGAGGCTCCATCGCCGCTTGCGGCTCGACCGAGTGCTCGTTCATCTTCGTCCTCGCTTGATTGCGGCACAGCCTTACAGGACGAAAGGTCAAAAAAAAAGCCGTCCGGCAAAGACCGGACGGCCTTCGAGCGTCTAGGGATAGACCCGCGCCCGACAGTCCGTGCTGAACTTCCCGAAGGCAGGAAGCGATGAGGAAACACTGCCACGGCACGGCTGGCGGCTCAATCGAAACCCTTCCTTAACCTTAACCGCCGCGAGTTGGCACGAAATACGCACGGCATCAGACTGCACGGCCATGACGGCTGTGTTTTGATCCAAAGTGAAACAGCCGGTGCCGTAATGCGTCTCAAAACCACGATCGACCTATTCGAATATTGGAATCGCATCCGCGGCCAAGACCTTGCGCCGTTGAGATCGCAGGTCGAACCAACGGATTTGCGGCAGATTCTATCAAGTGTGTTTCTCCTCGAAACAACCGACACAGGTCGCGTCGCGTTCCGTCTTGCCGGAACGCGTATTTGCGATCTCTTTGGCCGCGATCTCGGTGGCGCCCCGTTTTCCGAGCTCTGGGCGTATGGGAATGACGACATCGAGCCCACAGCGGTCGGCATCATGACCCACGCGATCCCCGCGCTGCTCAACGCCACGGGTTTCACGGCGGCCGGTCATCGTGCCTGCTTCGAAGTGATCCTGCTGCCGCTACGCTCCGACAACGGCGAATGCGACAAGCTGCTGGGCGCCATCGCTCCTGCGGCCGCTTTAAGCTGGCTCGAAGTCGTGCCGCTCCAGTTCCTCGCTCTCGATCGCAGCCGATTGCTGCACGAACGGCTTGGTGGCGATGAGAAGCCTAATGACACGGAGCTTGAGGATAAGCACACGCTATACGCGCGTCCACCCTCGATCGCCGATACAATGCGACGCGTCATGTCTGGTCTATTTGCTGAAGCCGACACTCCCAGTGTTCCGGTTCGACACAACTGATTGCGTGCGTAGAGGACGAACCTGAACAACCTTCTGTTAAGGGATTGCGGGTAATGATCGGGCGGTTGTATTTTATGAAGAAGCCCTTTGATGCACGCGTTCCAGCAAGTTCAGACGCAACGGACTGCGCCTCGCCTCGAACAAGGTGCCTTTCAACGCGTACCTATTAACATGCAGGGCCGGTTGATGCTGGCGAATTACGAGGAATTTGAGTGCTTGGTGATCGACATGTCGCCGGGCGATATGTACGTGACTTGCCAGGGACGTCCGCGCGCCAGCGAGCGTGTTGTAGCCTACATCGACCACCTTGGACGCGTCGAAGGCTATGTGCAGACGGTCGATGGTCGTGGTTTCTCCATGTCGATCCATGCGACCGAACGCAAGCGGGAGAAGCTCGCGGCGCAGCTCACCTGGCTTGCAAACAAGCATGAACTCGGTCTTCCTGAAGACCGGCGTCACGATCGCCTGACGCCGCGCGAGACCAAAACCGAAATCACGTTGGAAGACGGCGCCCGCTACAGCTGCCGCATCATGGATTTGTCGCTCTCCGGCGCCGCAGTCGATGTCGAGGTGCGTCCGCCGATTGGTACACCGCTCCGCCTCGGCAACATGCGTGGCCGCGTCGTCCGTCATTTCGTAGAAGGCGTTGCGATCGAGTTCCTGTCGATCCAGTCACGCGAAACGCTTTGCGAGTTTCTTTGATTGCTGTCACCAGTGCGTCGCGCACATGATGCGTGAGGCTGCCGGAAGGGTGGCGCATGACGAGTCTCTATCCTGAAATAGAACCCTACGACCATGGCTTTCTTGATGTGGGCGACGGGCAGCGGATCTATTGGGAGGCCTGCGGCAATCGGGATGGTTTGCCGGCGCTCTACCTGCATGGAGGCCCCGGCTCCGGCTGTTCGACGTTCGCTCGTCGCTACTTTGATCCCTCTGCCTATCGCATCGTCCTCTTTGACCAGCGCAATTTCGGCCGTAGTCTGCCAAGCGCTGCCGATATGAGCACCGAACTTCACGCGAACACTACCTGGCACTTGGTCGAGGACATCGAGAGGCTGCGAAATCACCTCAGGGTGACACGCTGGTTGCTGCTCGGAACCTCGTGGGGTTCGACCTTGGCACTTGCCTATGCTGAGACCTATCCCGCGAGCGTTCGCGCGATAGTGCTTGCAGGGGTTACCACCACGCGGCCTTCGGAAATCGACTGGCTCGTGCATGGAATGGGCAGGCTCTTTCCCGCGGAGTGGGACCGCTTGCTGAACGCACTTCCTGCCGATTTCAGGGAACTCGGCGTACTTGAGGGGTATCACCGTCTTCTCAACTCGCCCCGGAAAGACGTCCGCCTTGAGGCCGCGCGCAATTGGCACGACTGGGAGGCGGCTTCGATCCTCCTCGCTGATCCAAAGGGGCTCCCTCGCCGTTGGCAAGATCCCAGCTACCTGCTGACACGGGCTAGGATCATTACACATTACTTCCGCAATCTCGCCTGGCTGGACGACAGCGTCCTGCTGCGTGATGCAGAAAGGCTGGCGGGCATACCTGGTGTGCTTGTTCAGGGGCGGCTAGACCTCGAAGCGCCACTCGTAACGGCGTGGGAGCTCTCGAAAGCCTGGCCGCAAAGCAGGCTTGTTGTCGTGGAGAATGCTGCCCATTCGGCATCGCACGAGGATTTGGCCGGCACAATCGTCGACGCGACAGGCACTTTTCGCGAAATTTCTCAAAAATAATTCTGGCACCGAAGCTGAAATCGCTCGGCCAATCGGCCACTTTTGGCGCTAGTTCCTCGGTTTCAATCGAAGCGCAGGCCAGCACCGCGACCGGCTTGGATGGTAAATAAAGTCCTCCACAAACCTCCAGTCTGGTCGCGCCGTTAATAATTTGTCCCAGAACGCTCCGATCACACGCCGGACCGCTTTCCTGGGAAGGAACAATTTTAATCAAAATTAGCGCGAAAGCGCTTCGAATTTTAGGTGTATTCGATTTTGTTTTTAGTCGATTTCTCTGCGTGTTTGAATCAACTAAGCCTTTAATTTAACTGCGTAATTTTGCGCTGAATAAAAGCGTCTGTGTCAGGTTCTTCTCACAACGGGGAGACGACAAATGACGATAGCAACTTTCATCAAAGGCAGTTTGGCTGTCGGTGCGATGTTGATTGCGATGGCGGGTTCGGGACAAGCGAGCCCCCTCAACATGACGGTCCTTGGAAACGCGAGCCCGCCGATCGGCGCCTATCAATTCTGCAAGGAGATGCCCGCCGATTGCGCCAATGCGGCCGGTGATCAAGGCGAACTCCTTCTGACGGAAGAGCGCTGGAAGGCGATCCTCAAGGTGAACTACCAGGTCAATTCGTCGATCACGCCGCTGACTGACAAGGAAATCTACGGCGTTGAGGAGCGCTGGGCCTACCCTCGCACGGCTGGCGATTGCGAGGACTATGCCCTGTTGAAGCGCAAGATGCTGATCGAGGCCGGCTTTTCGCCTTCCGATCTGCTGATGACTGTGGTCCTGCAGCCGAATGGCGAAGGCCATGCGGTGCTGACGGTCCGCACCGACCGCGGCGATTTCATTCTCGATAACATGCGCAACAAGGTCATGCTTTGGGCCGACACAGAATACACGTACCTGAAACGTCAGTCCGCCGACGATCCGACTCGCTGGGTCAAGCTGCAGGATGGTCGCGCAGTAGCGGTCGGCAGCGTCAAGTAAGCATGCTGTCGCCGGATAGATGGCGACAACCATACGGCTCCGGTCGTCCCCCGCATCCCCGTCCCTGACCGGCGCCATAGAACCGCTCCCGCTGTCCCGGGAGCGGTTCATTTTTTTCGGCTTCCATCTGCGTTTAATTGTCTGTTAACTGTGGTAGCCGGATCATTGCCGAAATAATCAACGGCACCGGCGACTCCTGTTCTTTTCGCGGCGGTCTGACATCCGAAGGCCGCCATGAACCATACAGGTACTGCCCACGAGATTGAGGAATCGCCGCTCCTTTCGACGCGCTTCATCGTCCGTCTTACGGTCGTTGTCGCCTGCCTTGCGGCATTGACGCTGATCATCAGTTTCGGTGGTCGCTGGTTTGGGGCGCGCATTTCCCTCGCCGGCAATACAGATTCGACCGCTCCGATCACCCTGACGATCGGCCGCGATACCCTCAGTCTTCCCGAAAACACGCTGCGCTTCCCCAGCCAGCGGAAAGACGGCCTTTCCGAACGGGCGGACCTCTATCTCACATGGCCGGAAATGCAGGGCTACAGCAACGAGCATCGCGAGCGTTTCGACGACATTGCCCGGTCGTCGGGACTGATCTTCCTCCAGATCGCGCAGAGCACGATGTCGCGGGATATGTCCGGACGCCTCGAGCCGATCTACTCGCATCTGATCGAGGGTGACGGCGTGCCCTTTGCCAATGGCATGACGCTGCACCGCCTGCGCGCAGACGCAGGCTATGCTGGCGAAGTTCTGTTGACCGCGCCACGCCCCGGCGCCCCGGATTACGTCGTGCGTTGCGCCTTGCCAGCGACGCCTCAAATGGCCACCAGCGGCGATTGCCAGCGCGATATAAAAGTCGGTCGCGACTTAACTGTGCTTTACCGCTTCTCAAGCACGCATCTGCCCGATTGGGACCATATTGACGCCGCTATTCGCCATTTTGTGGAGGCGCGACTTGTGAACGCTTCTGCGACACGCCGCTAGAATGATCCGATGTGGCGAAAGAAACGATTAATCATAAACGGATTGGTAACCCCAGACGGATAATTTGCGGAGAGAACGATCGCGCCGGGAGGCGGGCGATCTTTCCAGTATCCGAAATGCAAGCGAAGAGTAGAATAGTGCTAAGGTCAGTCTCCTCCGTATCTCCATCGCGATCCCGCAATTTTCTGATAAGAGCGATTACGGCGCTGTCTCTCGCGGCCGGTATCGTCATGGCCGACTCGATCGATGCCGATGCGGAGGCTGCCAATTCGAAATATGCGGGCATCGTTGTCGATGCAAAGACCGGCAATGTTCTCTACAGCGAGAATGCGGATCGTCTGCAGTATCCGGCGTCCCTCACCAAGATGATGACCCTCTACCTGACGTTCGAAGCGTTGGAACAGGGGCGCATCCGTCTGGACACATCGGTTCCTTTCTCCGCACACGCTTCCGCTCAGGCACCGACAAAGCTTGGTGTGCGCCCCGGCGGTACGATCACCGTGGAACAGGCAATACTTGGCCTCGTGACGCTTTCCGCCAATGACGCCTCTACGGCGCTTGGCGAGTTGCTTGCCGGCTCGGAAGACCGCTTTGCACAGGTGATGACGGCCAAGGCGCACGCGCTCGGCATGACACGCACGACCTATCGCAATGCCAACGGCTTGCCGAATACCGCCCAGATGACGACCGCGCGCGATCAAGCCCGCCTCGGTATCGCACTTCGCCAGCATTTTCCGCAGTATTACGGCTATTTCTCAACGCAGAGCTTTAAGTTCGGCAGCCGTGTTATCCGGAGCCACAACCGTCTCGTTGGTTCCGTGCGCGGCGTCGATGGCATCAAGACCGGCTATACACGTGCCGCCGGTTTTAACCTGGTGAGCTCCGTTCAGGTCGATGGCAAGTCGATCGTTGGCGTTGTTCTCGGTGGTGCTTCGACCCCTGCCCGAGACAATCAGATGCGCAAGCTCATTGCAGTCTATCTGCCGAAAGCATCCAGCCGCGGCGGCTCCCCAGATCTGATCGCCCAGATCGTGCCGCAACCTGTAGCGCCTGTCGCTGAAACACGCGTTGCTTCAGCTGCGCCTGAAGTCAGCCTGCCGCGCACCGCACCGACCCCGGACACTCGCTACCAGCCGGCCTCCGCGCAGGTCGCCTATGCCGATCTTGCCAAGCCAAAGTCCGACAATCCGCTGCTCCAGCAGGAAATGCCAGCCCCGAAGAAGGTCAAAACCCAGGCTATCAAGCAGGCATCTGTCGCCACGCCGACGCCTGCACCCGCCTATGTGCCGCCGGAACAGGGCGACACGACTGTCGACGAACTGACGACGGCATCGACCAAGGAGCCGCAGCTGGCTGGCTGGGCCGTCCAGATTGGTGTTTCCGCCAGCAAGGAAGGCGCAATGGATCTGCTCGACAGCGCCAAGAGCAAGGGTGGCAAGGCCCTTCGTTCCGCGAAGCCTATCGCGGTCGCTAACGCCGGAAGCTACCGTGCACGCTTCGGCGGCTTTGATGACCAGCGTGCTGCTGTGAACGCCTGCAATGCCCTGAAGCGGGCTGGTGTGAAGTGCTGGGCCACGGCCCAATGATCAAAAGGACTGCCGCCTGACATGCACGGGCGGCAGTCCAAGACGTCGTGATCGGTGTGTTTGATCCGACGGAGTTCTGAGACTCGGTTTGTAATGCGTACGAGGATGAGAATGGCGATCAACGAGAATATTCCGGAATTTCCGCCACACGGCCGGGTGACCGGCAAGAATCCGCGAGCCGGTTTGCACCCGCTACATGAAGCGGCCTTGCGACTGGCGGAAGTGGGGTTGCAGCGGCAGAAGCCCAAAACGGCAAAGACCAAAGATCTAATTAACCTGCTGCTGTGCCATGGCGCGCGGGCGTGGCGCTGCTCACAAGCGGAAGCCAATATCCACCTTCACGTCACCTGCCCGGAAGGGCGAGCACCGGTAACACTGCGCCTGCGCTGATCAGAGCAGGCCGAGTTCAGAAAGCTCGCGGCGAAGGTCTGCGGGCATTTCCGCAATTCCCTCGCCCAGGCTGTTCAGATCGCGCGGCACGTCCTCTTGCGGATAATAGCGCCAGCCCTGGAACGCTCGCTTCGGCTGTACGGCCGTTTCGATGACTTCAGGCCCCAGCACAAGATGGCATCGTGAGATTCCTTCGCCATCTGTAAAAGTCTGGATGTCGAGCAGTTTCTGGCGCGCCTGAACCTGCCCCTTGATGACCCAATAAAGTGAACCGCCTTCGAGCAATTCCTCGACACGTTTCGGGACCATCCTCGTCGTATGGACGGAATGAGGCTCAAGCCCGGCCGCGATCGCCCGCAAAGAGCGTTCGGCGACCCATTCGCGCAGATCGTCAATCGAGTCCGCGCCTACGCATAATTTAATGAGATGCAATGCCATGCCGCCGTTGAAATCCTTTTAGCGGGCAGCGTCAAGCGGCAAGTCGCATGTCCACAAAGTCAACATTCCACGACGTTGACGGCAAGCCCGCCAGTGGATGTCTCCTTGTACTTCTCGCTCATGTCGTTGCCGGTCTGCCGCATGGTCTCGATGCAGGCATCAAGCGGAACGAAGTGCTTGCCGTCTCCCTTGATCGCCAGCGACGCGGCCGTAACCGCCTTGACTGCGCCGAGAGCATTTCGTTCGATGCAGGGAACCTGCACGAGGCCCGCGACGGGGTCGCAGCTCATACCGAGATGATGTTCCAGCGCGATTTCGGCGGCGTTCTCGATCTGCTCGGGCGTGCCGCCCATGACGGCGGCGAGGCCGGCAGCTGCCATTGCGGCTGCAGATCCCACCTCTCCCTGACAGCCGACTTCCGCGCCGGAAATAGAGGCGTTGTGCTTGATGATCCCGCCGACAGCGGCGGCGGTGAGCAGATAGTCGCGGATACCGTTCTGGTCCCAGTCGTCGTGGAAATGCTCGTAATAACGGATCGTTGCGGGGATGACGCCCGCGGCTCCATTCGTCGGCGCCGTCACGACGCGACCCCCGGCGGCATTTTCCTCGTTCACGGCCATGGCGTAGACGCTCAGCCAATCGTTTGCGAGTAGCGGGTTGATGCGATTGCTGCGCCACTCTTCCTGCAGCTTGTCATGAATCGCGCGGGCGCGGCGGCGAACGTTCAGTCCGCCCGGCATGATGCCATCGACCTTGAGACCGCGTTCGATGCAGGAGCGCATTGCTTCCCAGATGCGATCGAGACCGGCGTCCAGTTCCTCGCGGCTCCGCTGCGTTTCCTCGTTGGCACGCTTCATCTGCGCGATCGAGAGGCCGGAGCGCGCAGCCATATCGAGCATCTGCTTGGCTGACGCAAAAGGATACGGAACCTTGCGTGAATCAGAGGGCGTCTTCTTCTTCGCGCGCATCTGCTCGAGTTCGGTGTCAGTCACCACGAAACCGCCGCCGACGGAATAGTAGATGCGCTTGATCAGCATCCGCCCGTCTTTGTCGAAGGCGGAGAAGGACATACCGTTGGCGTGTCCGGGCAGCGGCTGCTTCTTGTCGAAGATCAGGTCGTTCTTCGGTTGGAAGCCATAGCTCGGATGGCCGGGCGGCGAGATGCGGCCGGTACGCTCCACCTGATCGATGATGCCGTCCATCTTGTCCGGATCGACGCTGTTAGGCTGCTCGCCCATCAGTCCGAGAATGACGGCCCTGCCCGTTCCATGTCCGATCCCGGTATGGGCTAGCGAACCGTGCAGGCTAACCTTCATGGACGCAACCTGAGCGCCCGAGGTCGGGCGCGGCCAATCGTTCGAGAGAATCAGATCGAGGAACCGATTGGCGGCAGTCATCGGACCCATCGTGTGCGAGCTGGAAGGCCCGACACCGATCTTGAAGACGTCGAAAACGGAAAGGAACATGACTGCGTCCTGTAAAGTTGCTGCGCAAACCTACGCCACCGGCTCTCGCGATCCCCGCGACGGACCGACATAGCATTTCACGCGTGCGACATCTGTAAAACGAAGCGCGGCTGCTTGCCAGTCATTGCAGCACGCGCCCGCATCTGTAGAGTGGCGCGGCGACGGGAACCTGATTCAATATAATGATGACGACAGCGGATTACATTGCACTGGTGTTCTTTGCGGCGATCTGGTTCTGCTATGCGCGCCTGCTGCAAAGCTCGAGCTTCTTTGGCAGGACCAGCCTCACGCACGCCATGCGGGAGCGCCGGCGCGAGTGGATCTACAATTCGCTGCGGCGCGACCTGAAGATGATCGACACTCAGATCATGGCCGGCCTGCAGAACGGCACTGCTTTCTTCGCCTCGACGTCGATCTTCGCCATCGGCAGCTGCTTTGCGCTGCTGGGCGCAACGGAGAAGGTCGACGCGGTCTTCGCCGACCTGCCTTTCGTCTTTCATAGTGGGCATGCCGTCTTCGAAATGAAGGTCGGCGGCCTTGCAGCGCTTTTCGGATATGCCTTTTTTAAGTTCGGCTGGTCGTATCGCCTCTTCAACTACTGCACGATCCTTTTCGGCTCCATCCCGATGATGCGCGACACCGAACAGGATGTGATTGCGGCCGAGCGGGCGGCCGAACGCGTCATCCGCATGAACATCATTGCGGCGGGTCATTTCAACGAGGGGCTGCGCGCCATCTTCCTCTCGATCGGTTACCTCGGTTGGTTCATCAACCCCTATGTTTTCATGCTGACGACGACGATCGTGATCGTCGTCCTGACCAGGCGGCAGTTCTTCTCTGAGGCGCGTCTGGCGATTATGGACGCCAACCCGCCATCAAATCTCCACCTTTCTCCTATTCCCCGCGCCAAGCCGTCGAACGATGGCAACGAGTCATCCGAGGGATTGTGAATGAAGGCTCCGGCGACGAAAACATATGCGAGCGTCAAGCCGCCTCGCATCGGCTTGCTGGATACGGCACGCGGTGTCGCCCTGATGGCGATGGCGACCTATCACTTCACCTGGGATATGGAGTTTATGGGCTACCTTACCCCAGGCACCGCTGAAACCGGCTGGCTAAAGCTCTATGCCCGCGCGATCGCATCGACATTCCTGTTCATCGTAGGGGTCAGCCTGGTCCTCGCCAACACGCCGGAAATTCGCTGGCGGACGTTCTGGAAGCGGTTTGCGATGATCGCCGCGGCCGCGCTTGCGATCTCCGTCGTGACGCGCTTCGTCTTCCCGAATGAATGGATATTCTTCGGTATTCTGCATTGCATCGCCGCTCTCAGCCTGCTTGGCCTTGTCTTCCTGCGTCTGCCACTCCCCGTCACCATCGTCGTGACGGCCGTCGTGACTGCAGCATGGGCCGTGGATACCTGGCTCGCGCCGGATCTATTGCGTTCGCCGATCTTCAATCCGCGTTACCTTGCCTGGATCGGCTTGGCCGAGATGCCGCAGCGATCGAACGACTATGTGCCGATTTTTCCCTGGGCCGTGCCCTTCCTGCTTGGCGTGACGGCGACCCTGCTTGCCATGAGGACGGGGCTGCTTGAGAGGCTTGCCAGGGTTGGTACAGGATCAAGCTTACCGGCGAAGGCCGGGCGCCATAGCCTCGCCTTCTACTTGATTCACCAGCCGGTGCTGATCGCGATTGCCTACGGGCTGTCCGTGGGAATTCCACCTGCGAAACCGGATCCCGTCGAAAGCTACCTGAAGCAATGCAATGCTTCATGCACGATGCAGGAAGGCGAAGCGCTATGCCGCAGCTTCTGCCAGTGCACACTTGACAAGCTACAGAAGGAAAATCTCTTCACGGAATTCCAGTCCGGTGCCGTCAAACCGGATGATGGGCGAATATTGGCACTGGCGAGCGAGTGCAGCGTCGACGCGCAATAATCAGGTGCCGACGCCGATGTCGGCGAGACGCCCGAGGCAGGCCTCTTCGATGTTGTCGAGTTCGGTCAGAGTGTCGTCGATATCCTTGCGCTTCTGGCGCAGATCTTCGCGCTTCTCATCGACGCGCTTCATCAGGAGCTTGAGCTGGCCCAATTCGCCCGGCGGCTCCTTATAGACCTGAATGATCTCGCGGATTTCCGCGATGGTGAAGCCGATACGCCGGCCACGCAGGATTTCCTGGATTAGACGGCGATCCGCCGGACGGAACAGCCGCGTGCGTCCACGCCGCTCGGGATGGATCAATCCTTCGTCTTCGTAGAACCTGAGCGTACGCGTCGATACTCCAAACTCGCGCGTCAATTCGGTTATGCTATAGTACTTGCTGACCGGCATGGGCTCCCCACCATTAAGGAAGGTAATAATATTGACTTTTACGTAATAGTCAATTTCTGCAGCGAAATCGAGCCGGCTAAATTCCGAACCACCATGTGGCGATACCAAGAAAGGCAAAGAAGCCCGTGCAATCGGTCACGGTCGTGACAAAGACAGACGACGCGATGGCCGGGTCCGCGCCGATCTTATGCAGTAGCAACGGCAGCAAAATTCCGGCAAGTGCCGCCGCAAAGAGGTTGATGATCATGGCCGCGCCGATCACGAAACCAAGCTGGTAATTGTGGAACCACGTTGCGGCAATCATGCCCATGATGACCGAGAAGAGCGCGCCGTTGGCGATGCCGACCCCTGCCTCCCTGCGGATGATGCGCCCGGCGTTGTAGATGTCGATGTCGCCGGTTGCCAATGCGCGGACAGTGACCGTCATCGTCTGTGTCCCCGCATTGCCGCCCATGGACGCCACGATCGGCATCAGTACCGCGAGCGCGATCATCTTCTCGATCGATTCGTCAAACAACCCGATGACGCTTGCAGACAGCAAGGCCGTTCCAAGATTGATTACTAGCCAGAGAAAGCGCGAGCGCACGGTAGAGAGAACATTGTCTGAGAGCTCTTCGTCGCCAACACCGCCAAGGCGCTTGATGTCTTCGTCGGCCTCCTCGTGAATAACGTCGACCACATCATCGATCGTGAGCACACCAACCAGCCTGTCGTTCTCGTCGACGACGGCGGCAGAGAGAAGGTCATACTGCTCGAAAAGCTGCGCGGCTTCTTCCTGGTCCATCTCCGCAGGGATCGGATGGTTCGTCTCCCGCATGACGGATTCGATCTTCGTCTGCCGCTTTGTGCGCAGGATCTTGTCCAGATCGATAGCACCCAGCAGTTTGAATGTCGGGTCGATGACGAAGATCTGCGAGAAGGAATATGGTAGGTCCTCCTCGTCGCGCATGTAGTCGATCGTTTGGCCGACTGTCCAAAACGGTGGCACCGCGACGAATTCCGTCTGCATACGGCGTCCCGCCGAGCTCTCGGGATAGTCGAGCGCGCGCCGCAGCCGCACGCGTTCTGTAAACGGAAGCTGCGCAAGGATCTCCTCGCGGTCCTCGGTGTCGAGATCCTCAAGGATGTAAACAGCGTCGTCGGAATCGAGTTCGCCGATTGCCGCTGCAATCTGTTCATTCGGGAGCTGGTCGACTATCTCACGGCGAATCGTCTCGTCGACCTCGGTCAGCGCCGTCATGTCGAATTCGTCGCCCAGGAGGCGAACGAGCGCGAGTCGCTGGTCTGGCTGCAGCGATTCGAGAAGGTCGCCTATTTCGGATTCGTGCAGGCGGGCAACGTGTTGGCGCAGGAAGATCGTATCGCGATCGGCGATCGCTGCGCCCACCAGTGCGAGGAAATCGCCTCTGACGTTGCCGCTTTCATCATAGATGTCGGCGTCGCCGCTGTCTGGCCGCGGGCGGACGAGCTCTTCTGCGTCGTTCGTCATGATTTGCCGCCCTCGCATCTCGTTTGAAGTTCAACGACTAAGCGCCGAAACATGTAGTTTCGTGCTAGCTGAAAGCTCGAAGCCCGTCCAGCTGCAAAAGCCTCGCGTGGGTGACAATGCGCGTGCGCAGCGATAGTTTCCGCGTGTCTCAAATCAGGAACCTTGCCAGTGGCTGTCCGCCCCATATTGCGCTTCCCCGACGTCGGTCTCAGAACCGTTTGCGAGCCCGTTGAAGTCTTTGACGAGCGATTATACAAACTCGCGGATGACCTGTTGGATACTATGCGGGCCGCTCCGGGTGTCGGTATCACCGGCGCACACATCGGCGTGCACCTTCGGGTCGTCGTGATCGAGTTCAGCCGTGACGACGGGCCACGCTATTATGTCAATCCGGAGATCATGATTGCGTCCGACGAGACGATTCGCCATGTCGAAGGAAGCGTCTCTATGCCTGGCATGACCGACGAGGTCGTGAGGCCCAAGGCAATCCGTGTGCGCTACCGTGATTTGTCCGGCGCCGAGCATGAGGAAGACGCGCAGGACTTCCTCGCAGTCTGCATCCAGCACGAGATCGATCAACTCGACGGTGTCTTTTGGACACAGCGCCTTTCCAGGCTCAAGCGGGAGCGACTGGTCAAACGGTGGGACAAGTTGCGCAACTAACAGCGGCATGAAGCCTTCTGGAGCATCCCGGTTTAAGCTCCTAATGTCTCGTCTCTTGATTGCGCAAATACCGACGCCACCCGCCCTGGAATAGGAAACAATGTTCCATCACAAAACTGTCAAATCCGGTCGCGTATCTGTGATTTCATTTGATAAACCGCCGGCAGTTGTGTGATTTTTTGCCCGCATTCTTGCCGCAATTCGAGCGCGAACTCACTCTTGCCGAGGGTTTGGTATCGTTGTCATTGCAACGACGAATTGAGGAGATTTTCCATGCGCTTCAGATTTGCCGCCGCCGCTTCCATTCTCGCCCTCGGCCTGGCAAGTGCCGCCTTCGCCCAACCGCAGTACTCAAACGACTACAATAACGATAGTGACGGGTTTGCGCCGGTCCAGATGGTGCCGAAAAAGCCGGTCCACTATGTCAATCGCAAGGTGCCGGAATACTCTTCCGACTACACGAATGACAGTGATGGATTCGCCCCGAGCCGGATGTCGTCGCCCGTCGACAGGACGACAACGGCCAGCATCAAGCCGCTGCCCGACTGCGATTACATGAAGACGAACTCCAAGGTGCATACGGCCGGCGGGGATAGCGGAGCGTCACATTCCGACGCCTGCCGCGACATCGGTGACAAATAGCAATCTAACTACAAAGGGCCGGTCAGCCGACCCTTTGTGCTCTCCTCGCGAGGGCTTTTGCGTCATCTATCGTTGACCGTATCGCCGAAGACCGATTCGAACGCCTGCCGAAGCTGGATGTCGACATCAGTCATCATGACCGGCAGGCCGAGATCGACGAGGCTTGTAACGCCATAGGCCGAAATTCCACATGGAACGATTCCGCTGAAGTGGTCGAGATCGGGTTCGACGTTCAGCGACAGACCGTGAAATGTTACCCACTTCCGCAGCCGGATGCCCAGCGCCGCGATCTTGTCTTCAGCCATCGTGCCATCGGGCAGAGCCGCTTTGTCCGGCCTGCGCACCCAGACGCCAACACGGTCCTCGCGCCGCTCGCCGCGGACGTTCATCGATCCCAGCATACGAATGACCACCTCCTCAAGCGCGGCGACGAAGGCGCGCACGTCCTGGCGCCTGCGCTTCAAGTCCAGCATGACGTAAGCAACACGCTGGCCAGGCCCGTGATAGGTATATTCGCCGCCGCGTCCCGTGGCGAAGACGGGGAACCGATCGGGCTGCACAAGGTCTTTGGCATCCGCGCTGGTTCCCGCCGTATAGAGAGGCGGATGTTCCACGAGCCAGACGAGCTCGTCGCCGCCGTCTGCAATTGCCGCGACCTCGCGTTCCATGTTTTCCACAGCCTCCGCATAGGGCGTGAGGCCGTCGGCGATCCGCCATCGGATCGGCCGCGAGCCTTCAAGGGGCAACATGGAGAATTCAAGATCGGTGCGTAGCATGGCCATTCCTTGTCGCTTCTGCTCGAGAGGCAGCATTGCGAAGGTTATATGGCCCCGTTTTAGAGGCGATTCAAATGCTGTGATTTGTTTTGAAAAAATCTGTCATATCGCCCTTGTGTACCCCAAACGCTTTTGCTACATGCTGCCCCGCCGGCACAAATCGGCACCTACCACGATGCGGTCGTGGCGGAATTGGTAGACGCGCAGCGTTGAGGTCGCTGTGGGGCAACCCGTGGAAGTTCGAGTCTTCTCGACCGCACCAACCATCCCTGCGATGGTTATCAAGAGCTCTTCTCTTCATCTTCGACAGGAGATAATTCCGAGCACGCTATTGACGCGACTTGTGGAAGAGCCCTCCCTCAAACGCGAAGCTGGCATTCGCTTCCCCCCCGATTCGGTCGAGGCTCGATTCATGACCGCCGAGTGTTCGAGCCGGCCCTGGTGAGCGCGATGTCCCTGACGACCTTATCGTTGACCGCTTGATGCTTTCGCCGATGTTGGCGCCACTGCGTTTCGCAGGCCTTAACAGCGTATCAATGAACACTTATCGGCGCTGCCCCCAAAGCGCGCGGAAGGCTATCTTCGTCCTCGTTGATCCGGTCACTTCGAAATCCCGGGCAGACCAGCGCAACGTTCGCGTCCGCAAATTGCTGCTCCTGGCTGCAGGGCTTCTTCCGCCCCTTCACCCGAACCGTGACTTTCTGTATAGCCTCTTGGACCTGATATAGAATCTCACCGATGCGCAATCCTCCCGAACACCAAAATCCTCTCCAGGGAATGGCCCTCATGGCGGGCGCCATGCTCGTGCTGCCGGCGATGGATGCAGTCGCGAAATACATGGCGACCTTCGAGGCCATGTCGCCGGGACAGGTGACATTCTACCGCTTCTTCTTCCAGCTCGTCTGCACGCTGCCGTTTCTGTTCGTGATCTTCGGCCGCAAGGCACTCCAGGCCAAACGCCCCTGGATGAATCTGTTGCGCGGGATCCTCCACGGGGCGGCGAGCCTGCTCTTCTTCGTTGCCGTGAAATACATGCCGCTCGCAGACGTGTTTGCGATCTATTTCGTCGAACCCCTCATGCTCACCGCGTTGTCGGCGATCTTCCTCGGCGACAAGGTCGGCTGGCGCCGATGGATGGCAATTGTCGTCGGGTTCGGTGGCGCAATGATAGTCATCCAGCCGAGCTACGAGATCTTTGGTCTGAAGGCGCTCTTGCCCGTTTTTTGCGCCTTCCTGTACTCGCTCTATCTCTTTTTGAACCGGGCGATCGGCGATGCCGATTCACCGCTGACGATGCAAACGATGGCGGGTATTGGAGGTACTGCCTTCATGGCGGCGGCATTGATCGTGGGCAATGGGTTTGGCGTCGGTGATTTCCACCCCTCCTTGCCTTCCTCTGCGTTGGCGCTCGCTCTGCTGCTGATTCTTGGGACGATTTCGGGCTATGCCCACATGGTCATCGTACGCGCCTTCCGGCTGGCACCGTTGTCGCTGCTGGCACCGTTCCAGTATTTCGAGATCATTTCCGCAACTGTGCTCGGCTACGCGCTCTTCGGGGATTTCCCGAACGTCTCCAAATGGATCGGTATCCTGATTATCGTCGCTTCCGGCCTCTTCATCATCTGGCGGGAGCGCCTGCAGACCCGATCGTTAAAAACGTCGTGACCGGTTGAGTGCGCCGTTAACACTGCTTCTTGAGGGATCATAAATTCGCTCGCGCTAGAACGACCTTCGGCCTCATGATGAGGTCTGGAGACAAAAGATGAGCGAATTCCGTCTCGCTTTTCCGGCATGTGTGATCGCCGGAAAGCATCGGCTGACGGCCGAAGATATCAGTCTGCTGCGCAAGCACACCTTCCCGGAAGGCATCCGGACCGCGGACGACGTGGTCGTCATGCTGGCGCTGAACAATTCCTGCCCCGAAAAATGCCCGGAATGGAGCTCCTTCTTTGTGGAGCAGCTCGCCGGTTTCATCGTCAACTACACCTATCCTCAAGGGTCACTTGACGAGATAAACGTGGCCTGGCTCATGCGTATGGTCGCGACCGACGGCGTGGTCAACTCGGCGCTAGAGCTCGAATTGGTTCTGCACGCAATGGAGATCTCGGCGAACGTGCCGGATGAACTGCGCGCCTTCGCACTCGACCAGCTGCGTCTTGCGCTGACAGAAAACGTCGGCGGCTACAGGCTGTGTCGCGCAGTGGATCGAAAGGGCATCACGCGCCAGGATATCGATTACGTCATGCGGGTTCTGCGCGGCGTTAGCGATGCCGGCGTTATCAGCGCACCGCCCCTCACCTGGAGCGTTATGATGCGGATGGCGGAGGAAACGCTGCCAGCCGCAAATCATCCACGTTGGCCCGCTATTCTCTCAGCGCTTCAGCTCGTCGACTATGCCGAGGCCCCACGTCGCAGCCGGTGGCTCAGGATCGTGGATGACAGCTTCGGCAGCGAAACCGCGGTCGCCTGACACCCCCCGATATTCTTTCGGCTGATTGTGCGTTCCGGTGTTTATGCGTAAAACTCCGGAACGCATGTTTTGGGTGGAGTCTCCATGTTCAAGAAAATCCTGATCGCGAATCGCGGCGAGATCGCTTGCCGCGTTATCAAGACCGCGCGCCGTATGGGAATTGTGACGGTAGCGGTCTATTCAGATGCGGATCGGGATGCACTCCACGTGGAAATGGCTGATGAGGCTGTTCATATCGGCCCTGCGGCAGCCGCCGAAAGCTATCTCGTCGCGGATAAGATCATCGCAGCCTGCAAGCAGACCGGCGCCGAAGCGGTCCATCCCGGCTACGGCTTTCTCTCCGAGCGAGCGTCGTTTTGCGAGGCACTGGAGAAAGAAGGCATTGTCTTCATCGGTCCGAAGCCGAAGGCCATTATGGCGATGGGCGACAAGATCGAATCGAAGAAGTTTGCCAACGCCGCCATGGTCTCCACCGTCCCCGGTTATCTCGGCGTCATCGAGGATGCGTCTCACGCAGAAAGGATCGCCGCCGAGATCGGCTATCCCGTTATGATCAAGGCGTCTGCCGGCGGCGGCGGTAAGGGTATGCGCATTGCGTGGAACGAAGCAGAAGTGCGCGACGGTTTCGACCGGGCACGTTCGGAGGCAAAGAGTTCCTTTGGTGACGACCGTGTCTTCATCGAAAAATACGTTGTCGAGCCCCGCCACATCGAGATTCAGGTGCTTGCCGACGCGCACGGCAACGTCGTCTATCTCGGCGAACGCGAATGCTCGATCCAACGCCGCAATCAGAAGGTTGTCGAAGAAGCCCCTTCACCTTTCCTCGATGCCAACACCCGCGCGGCGATGGGTGAGCAATCGGTCGCGCTTGCCCGAGCTGTGGAATATCAAAGCGCCGGCACGGTCGAATTCATCGTCGATCGTGACCGCAATTTCTATTTTCTGGAAATGAACACGCGCCTGCAGGTCGAGCATCCGGTTACTGAACTGGTCACGGGTATCGACCTCGTGGAGCAAATGATCCGCGTTGCGGCCGGCGAGAAGATACCGTTCGTGCAAGGTGACATAAAGCTGAACGGCTGGGCGATTGAGAGCCGGTTGTATGCCGAGGATCCCTATCGCAATTTCCTGCCTTCAATCGGTCGTCTGACGCGATATCGGCCGCCTGCGGAAGGCAAATCCGAAAGCGTCGTCGTGCGCAACGACACCGGCGTTTTCGAAGGCGCCGAGATTTCGATGTACTACGATCCGATGATTGCGAAGCTCTGCACCTGGGCACCGACGCGCCTGGAGGCGATCGAAGCGATGGGCGAGGCGCTCGACGGTTTCGTTGTCGATGGAATTGAACACAACGTCCCCTTCCTTGCCGCGCTGATGAAACACCCCCGCTGGCGCGAGGGACGTCTATCGACCGGTTTCATCGCCGAGGAGTACCCGGATGGTTTTGAGCCGATGGTGCCCGATACAGACCAGCAAGCGATTCTCGCGGCCGTCGCCCTTTCGGCGTCTCTCATCGAGGCCAACCGTCGAGAGCGCTTCGCCGACCGCTTGCGCACTCCCGGCGGTGCGACACGTGATGATTGGACCGTCAGGCTCGGTGACAGCTACGTCGATTCGCGTTTGGTTGACAGGCTAGTGACGATCCCGTTCGATATGGACATCGAGATCGGCGGCAAGATTTCCAACGTTGTCACCGATTGGAGACCTGGCGACGCCGTTTGGCGCGGCAAGGTCGCGGGCCAAAACGTGATTGCGCAAATCCGCCCGGTTCTCAACGGTCTCCGGCTGGACTGGCAGGGAATATCCCTGAAGGCCAAGGTGCTGACGCCGCGCCATGCCGCGCTAGAGAAGCTGATGCCGGTCAAGCTTCCGCCCGATACATCGAAGCTGTTGCTCTGCCCTATGCCTGGTCTCGTCGTTTCGATTGCAGTGGTCGAGGGCCAGGAAGTCAAAGCTGGTGAAACGCTTGCCGTAGTCGAAGCTATGAAAATGGAGAACGTGCTGCGCGCCGAACGCGATCTTGTCGTCAGCAAAATCAACGCCAAGCCCGGAGAGAGCCTTGCCGTCGACGCCGTGATTCTCGAGTTCGCCTGACGACCGCCGACGCTCCTTGGCGTCCAGCCGGTTAGGTTTTGTTAACGGCTGGACTGCCTATCGTGACCCGCCCGGCAGGATGCCGGGTGGAGGTAGCAAATGACGACGCTGCAATCGGCGATCCTCTTGCTGGTCATAAATTTCGGCCTTCTCTGGCTTTTGATGCGGGTTCCGCTAGGGCGCAGGACCATTTGCCTTAGCCAAACCTATCGATGTTCCCCCGATACACTCTGGAAGGCGATGAATCCCGCCGGTGCGGATGCGTCCTGGCACCACTCGGTCATCAGCAGTCGCGCGCTTGCCGATCGGAGCGGTGTCGTGGAGCAGACCTACCGGCATCTCGACAAGAACGGCGCGCCCTCGCGCCGGCTTCTTGCACTGGACCCGTTGCCATCAATGGCGAGTAATGCCCACGGCTTCCAGGCTCGCATCATCGATGACAGCACGCTGGATCCCACATTCTGGAACCACTACCGGGAGCGGCGCATCATTCGACCAACACCTGATGGTGCTCTGCTGGAGGTCGAACAGACGGACCGGTACCGCGGGCTGGCTTTCCTCATGTTTCGCTATTTCGTTCTGCGCCGGGAAATGAAGGCGCTTGATGGATGGTTGAAGACAGGCGAATCGCTGCCGCAGGGCTACTTTGAGAGACCGCTGGTCCAAGGCGGACTTGCAGTGTTGTCGACTCTGCTGCTCTGGCCCTTCCTTGGGCTCGATGCAGGTGGCCTGATGCTCTCGACCTTCCTGACGCTTGTCATTGTCTTGCATGAACTGGGGCATATGGCGGCCTATCGCATGTTCGGTCATGCATCGGTCAGGATGATCTTTGTACCTCTGCTTGGTGGCATCGCTGTCGGCGGGAGGCCGTACCGGTCGCTATTCGAGGTGGCAACTTGTGCCCTGATGGGCGCGGGAATGTCGGCCTTTATGGTCCCGATCCTAGCAGTCGCCTCGCAGCTTTCGGATGTTGGCCTGCTGCCCTCGGCGTCACGCGGACCTCTGCTGATTTTCCTGTTGATCCTCGGCACTTTCAACCTGCTGAACCTACTGCCGATGCACCGTTTCGATGGAGGTCAGGTTCTCCGGCAAATCTTTCGCACGCGAAGGTCGCAGATAGCGGCCAGTTTCGTTGTGACGCTCTGCATTCTCGGCATTGGTTTCGAGATCGGTTTGCCCGCGAAGATGCTGACGGCGGGCCTGTTCGTCTTCATGCTTGTCAGCCTTGTCTGTGGCGGTTTGGTGAAGCCGCGCCAGATGCTTGACGAGATGAAGGATGGCGAGCGCATGCTCGTTGCTTTTGGCCTCTACGCGGCTATTGCAGTACATGGCTATGCCATTATTTTCGCAACCGAAAAGCTCTTCTGACGCAAGCCGCACAGCGACCGGCGCAATCAGTGTGTTCGGGGCGGAAATTCAAACTGTCAGGCGGTTTTTTCTTGAGCCGCAGACGCGGTGCGTGCAAAAGTCCGCGCAAATCAAGTCATTAGGAGGAATTCGATATGGACGTTCGCGCCGCCGTTGCCGTTGAGGCTGGCAAGCCGCTTGAAGTGATGACCGTTCAGCTGGAGGGGCCACGGGCCGGCGAGGTGCTGGT
>NZ_JACIFT010000020.1:0-119685 GCF_014197575.1 Rhizobium sp. BK538 | reverse complement strand
CTGGCGGACAACGGACAGTTTGTGCTCGCGGTTGATCATTTCTTTCCGCTCAGCAGTCCGGCTTTGCCGAGCGCACCGGATAAAAAATCGTTCTCCAGTGTCAGCTCGCCGATCTTGGCGTGCAGTGTTTTGACATCGACGGCCGCCGGTTCCGCCTTCGCTTCATCACCGAAAACGCCTGTCGCCCCCTCAAGGAGTTGGTCTTTCCACTGTTTGATCTGGTTGGCGTGCACGTCAAACTGCTGGGACAATTCCACCAGCGTCTGCTCGCCCCTGATGGCGGCAAGCGCCACCTTTGCCTTGAAAGCCGGGCTGTGGTTCCGGCGCGGTCGTCTCGTCATGGTCTCTCCTGTTCCCGGCATCTAAACCGAAGTCAGGCAGAAATTCCACTTATCCTAGCTGTGTAGATTTCCCGAGCCAGCTCTGAGTGCAATCCCTCTGAGCGCGCGCTCCGCGGCAATGTTCGTGAGACAAATCCGGCCATCTTCCAGGAAACGGGCAAAGCCATCCCAGCGCTTCAGCATATAGTCGATCGGCTCGATGGTAACCGGCCGTTTGCTACCGCGGAGATTTCGCCTTGACGCGAGCGATGAGTTCCTCGTCGTCTACACCCCTCGTGCAGAAACTAAACTTTCCACCAAAGGAAGCGGGAATACCGCCATTGCAAGGAGGCATGCTACGGCCACTAGGCTTAATCTCGCTGTTACGGCTCCAATTCCGAGCGCGCCGATTACCACTGACAAAAGGAACCCGTGAGTAAGGCTGTATGTGTTGATGGAGGTCAATGCCCACGCGGTGAGGAAGTAAACTGAGCCGCGCAGGAAGCGTATCCCCCAGAGCAGAGCTATATTCAAAAAGGCGCGTTCGTCGATCGTCAGTTCGTTCATTGTTTACCCGAAGTAGTGATCAGCTCAAAATTTCAGATCTCACTAGACTACAACCGGTGATTTCGCAACATAATAATTGCATAGGGGAATTAACTTGATTCAACGCGCTTGAGGCGTAGACAGCAGTAGGCATGCGGAGAAAGGCAGCCTTGAGAAGTGGGCGAAATTAGGTAACTGCCGCAGATATTGGCCCCTTTGTATTCGGATAGCGGGTCGTGAATTCCTATGGCTCGAAACCGGGTTAAACCTTCACCAAGGTAGTCGCTCCTTGCATACCGTTTCGATGAGATCTTGAAGAGCCTTGACGCGCTCGACCAACCAGGTGAGCTCCTCCGTGCTGATTTTGTATTTCGACGAATATCGCGCTTCTACATAGGCTCGCGACAGTAACTCGAAACAGCGCCGTGAAAACCGGCTGTCGCGCGGCCACGCCTCGACCAGCCTGAGATCAAGGCCTTCGGCTTGAGAGCGGAGGACCTTCACACGATGGGATTTGGGGCTATAGAGGGTCAGCGTCAGCAGCACGCAGTGGTAGAACCGTTCTGTTGCCTGGTGTAGGTCAAATGCGGCGTGATTAGGCATGGTGTCTTGAACCGCGTTTTGCGCCTGGATCAGGCAATAAGATGCGTTAGCGAACCAGCGTTCGAAATGCTGTTTGGCTTCCGCATCCGCAGCTTCAGCCGTCAACGGTCTCGGCTCCGCCAGCGCATGGCCGGGCTCCTCGTAGAGGGGAATGCCGTCCCTGGCGATATCGACGAAGAAGGGTCTCCCGCGGGACAGCTGGTCGTTGACATCGGCCAGCGTGTGGATGATCGGCACCACCGGTGTTTCGATGCGATGCGCGACCTGCTCCGTTAACAGCCGCTCCTCGATGCCGTCCCAGAGCTCCTGCTCCTCGGCAAACGACCTGCTGTTGACGACGATTAACAGATCGTAGTCGGAGCGATAACCGCTCAAGTGATCCTCGACCCAATCGCCGCGGCCATAGGATCCATAAAGAATGACTTTCAGGATCTTGCCGGCATGGCGCTTGGCCGACAGCTTGCCTGCCTGGAAGCGTTCGACCTCGGCAAACAGGATCTCGAGGATGCGCGCCAGTTCGCGCCGCTTCCTGTCCGGCAGGTGCTCGATATGGTCGGTCAGGGTCAAAGCCGCGTCAAAGCCTTCGGTCAGAATCGCATCCATCGTAGCGGTTCCATCATGATTGCGCATCTAAACGTTATACGGGAATTTGCCGTTACGTACAATCAAACTCCGGGCGGCCGGGCATCCTGATGCAGGCGCTGTACCACGTCGCCTATCGTTCGAACTCGCCTCGGTCGCGGTTGCGCTCGGCTTCACGCTGAAGCTCTTTCAATCGTGAAACCCGCTGTTTGGTGTGATCTGTTCGTGTGTCTGCGGCAGATTGCATGCGATCAGCTCGCATGAGCTCCTCGGATTTCGGTTCGCGGCCTTGCATCTCATTTGCCGTATTCCTTGCGCTGTGACTCTCATCAGCACCGCCGGCCCTGTTCGTTACCCGCTCGGCCGATCGCTCAGCGGCCTCGATCGCAACCCGCACGTCGTCGTCAACTTCAGCGATCTCGCGAATATAGGCGTTCCCAGCGGCGCCGAGTTCGCCGGCGCGGGCAAGCACGGCACTGAGGCTGGTCTGCAACGATGCTTTATTGGGGCTGCTCCGGTCAGCGTCAGCCGACGCGATCAGCTTGCGGTAATGCTCGACCGCGATCATGACGTCGTGTCCCGCCTCGAGCGATGCCAGCCGCTCGCGTGCGACGGCATCCTCTCGGTTGATGTCGTCCGCCTGTCGCGCGCGGAGATTTTCACGCGGGCGGTCACTGGCCTGCTCGGCCTGTTCCATCATCTCACGGCGGGCCTCGACATGGTCGCGCGCTGCCGAAGCGATCTCCTCGAACCGGCTCCGCCAAGCTTCCGGCGTGACGCGTTCAGCCTGAGCCAAGGCACCTTCGACACGCTTTTCATATGCCTCGAACTCGGATCGCGTCATCGTGCTCATGCTGTCGACCTCCGTAAGTTTTGACAATTCAACCAATGCAGCCCGCGCTCGCGAGCCATTCTCGTTTTGTAGATCTCGCGCGTCCGGCATTTCCTTGAGGGAAAGTCCTGTGGTCGCCATCCGAGAAAGCTGCGCTTTGGCAAAATTCTGAGCGTCGGAATTCTCTGCGTGGCGGGCAACCTCCAGCCACTGCGAGCGAACTTTCTTCATGTACTCCAGGCTTCTCGCGGTCCTCGGCGCCGTCGGCTCCTCCCGCCGTTTCTGATCATACCGTCGCCTGGCGAAATTCGACGTGCCGGTATGCTCGGTTCGTCCCTTGCGGCTGATCGGCCGGACTTGATTGCGCGTGTAAGCCGGCGCGCTTGCCTGGTCTCGGCGATCGGTCATTTCCATCCGAATGCCGCGGGCTCGCGCCTCTTTTGCCAAGTCCGCGCGCCAGCGGCGAAACGATCCGATAGACGTTTCGATCCGGTCTCCGTTCTCCGCCCGCATCGCAACGATCGCGTGGACATGAACATGCGGGCGCTTGCCACCCACCTGTTCGGCCTTCGGATCGCGCGTCGGATCATGAAGGGAAAAGACATAGCGGTGCTCGCCAAATTCTTCTGCCAAAAACGCACGCGCCGCCGCCCCGAAGGCATCGACATCGGTGCCGGCCCGTGCTGACATGACAAGATGCATGACGTCGCGCGACTTGCGGCTGTGGAGCTCGCCGCGCCATTCCTGTTGCACCAGATCGCCGGCCTGTTTGGCGTCGGCAATCTTTTCACCACGATCTTTTTCGACAGCGCCGTCGAACCTGGCCACCAGTTTGCGCAGACGGCTCGTGCCATACTCGACGCCGTTGCCGTAACCAGTGAAGCGAAACTCCGCTTTGCCGGCGTAACCTCCCTTCGCTCTCATACGGGCCTGGACGATCTCGGTGGCCTTGGCGTCGGCTGTTAGTCGCTCGCCAGCCTTCGAGCGCAAGACAACAACCCCTTCGATGCGAAAAGTTCCGTCGTGCTCCTCGACCCCGAATGCAAAGGATCGATCGCCGACCGCGGACCTGACGATGTAACGCGCCCATTCATGCGGTGCTTGCCCTTTCTCGGGACCATGGGCGATGTCGATGCAGAAAAGTCCGATATCGCGGCTTTCAGTGCGATTGCCCATCAGATGTGCCCAGTCGTCGCAGAGTGCGGCTATTGCATCCCGACCTTGCAGCTCCTGCCCAGATTGGGTTTCCATCGAAACCTCTCCATTGCGGGAGATATAGCCCGCCATCGCGCCGAGCCGGCCACCACCGCCAAACGACGCCATCTTCACGACAGCCGGTTGGCTTCCGCTTGCAAGTCCGGCAAACCGCGTTCCCATCGGTCGGCGCGGCGACGAGGAATTTGGCGTCTGCGGTCGACGAGCATCTTTTTTGAAATTTCTCGAGGGCTTCTGGCTCGATCCAGCAACAGGCACGGTACTTCCGCGACGTCGGCGATCCTCCTCATCGTCGTTTGCCCTGCCCATCAGCCGCTCATGCAGGAAGGCGGCCCTTCGGCGCTCCCATTCCTCTGTGAAAGCACCGAGAAAGATCTCCATCAGGCACGCCCTCCAACTTTACGCCCGGTTCTCCTCTTAAGCCGGTTCAGTTCCAAGGCGAGACCGGCGGCGATCGGCAGGAGGCCCTTTAGGAGTTCGCTGACGTCGCCGGGGTTGAACTGCCGGTAGGCGAGCTGTGCAAGACTGTTCAAGTTCACACCGATCGTTCGCAAGTCGCGGTGAAGAAACTCGAAAATCGCCCGATCTTCCGCCGTCAGAAACGGTTGGACCCCGGCACCTTCGAGCGTCAGCGAGCGCATGAACGCCGACACCGTCAGTTCCGCCTGCTCCGCAGCCTTGTGAACAGCGGCCAATTCCGACGCGGTGAAGCGAGCGTGCACGACATGGGCCTTCCGCTCGTTCGAAGGCGTCTTGACCGGTGCTGTCTGCCTTGCTCGAGCCACGTCACCTGCCTCATTCATTGATCGCCGCAGGGCCATCGACGGCTTGTCCGTCGATCGTCAGCAATTTTGTATCACAAAATTGCGTATCCTGCCAAACCAATTTAGTTCATTTCAGTTCATCGATGCAAGGCTATCCTCGGGACTGCGCTCGATGGAAAAGCTCGCAGTAGGGCGATGTTGCCGTGAGCCACGTCAATGTCGTGTGTTCATGGTGTGGCCCTGATTCCCATGGGAGTACAGGAACAATATAGCGCAATTCCAAAGATATATAGTCAACGGATGCTTTTCAGTTTGAGGGCGGGGCATGCTATCGCCGATTGGCGAGTTGACACGTAGTGGCCACGCATCCATGTGAAAAGGACCTGGATAAAAGGGGACTGGACGAGAGGAAAAAAGGAACTAATATAGTTCAACATGAAAGAGCGGCTTTTGGAGACAACAATCGTTGGAGAGAGCTTTCATGACACGGACTTATGCAGTGGTAAGCAACAAGGGCGGCGCCGGGAAGACGACAATGGCGACGCTGATTGCGGGCGAATATGCGCTGGCCAAACAGAGCATTCTCATGATCGATGCCGACAGCCGGCAAAATCTCGCCGGCTGGTGGAAGCTGTGTCACAAGAAGGGCAACGTGCCAGCCAATATCGAGGTGGCAATTGCGGCCAACCAGCGGGCGATCGAAGATGTGCTTCGAACCTATGCACAGGCGTTCGATGTCGTCATTATCGATGCGCCCGGTGTCGACAGCGCCCTGCAGACCACCATCATCCGCTCCTCCAACATCGTCCTGTCGCCGGTGCAGCCTGGAATCAAGGAGATCGAGGCGGCCGGCCAGACGATTGCAGAAGTCAACGACGTCAACGATCAACTGGGTCTATTCGTGCTTCATATGAATGTGCGAACCCGCATCACACTGACGGGTCGAAGCCTCGAGGCCTATCGCTACATAAGGCCGTTTGTGGCGGGGCTGATTGAGGCCAACTACCAGACGATGCTGCTCGACGCCGAACTTTATGAGCGCAATGTCTACCGGGAAATCCAAAATGGCCTCGGAACACTGCAAATGCAGGAGCCGACAGAACCGGTTCGCAAGGCGCGTTTTGAAGTCAAGGCGCTGGTGGACGAGATCGAGCTTCGGCGGACGAGGGCTTTGGCGGAGATTGCGGCATGACCAGGAGTACCATTGATTTTTCACTTGCTCCGAGACGCAAGCAGCCTGAACAGGGTGACATGCTGAAAGACATGTCTTCCGGCGAAGGTTCGAACGCTGCGGCCGTCGACCCTCCTCGATCGGCAGAAGCCAAGACCCTGCTCCCGAGACTTCCCGAAGAAGAAAGACTGCGTAATTCGGCCAGGCGCGCGGCCGAGCAGCAGGAAACGAGACGAAGGCTCAAGAACCTGAAGCGCACGAAAGAGCGGAACATCAGGTTCTATGTCAACGTGCCGCTGGAACAGGACGTCAAGGCAAGGCTTTTACGCGCCGCCCATGAAAACGATATCCGCATGACGGTCATCATGCAGGCGGCGATCGACACCTATTTGCAAGACAATGGATATTGAGCCAGTGCCTGCACCTGACCCGTCGAAGCGTGCGGCAATGATCAGCCGCCTTAGAAAGGCGGGTCGGGATCGATGCGGCCGTCGAGCTCCGCCCAGATGACTTCGCGCTCGGCGATCATCAGCGCGAGTTCAGCTTCGATCGCCCGACGTTCCTGAAGTGTCTCGGCGTTTCTGGCCTCGGCGCGGAGTTCCTCGATGTACTGTTCGATGGTCATGGTCGTCGTCTCCTTGAGAGATGTGAGAGATGACGGTGGCGAGCTGGGCGGGGAGAGACAGGTCAAGGCTCGTGACCACGACCGGCGGAGCCGGCGCTGGGAGGACCCGATTTTGTCGGAACGTAGTAAAACGAAGTGGAGAGAAAATTGGAGGGGCCGTGCGGCCTTGGTGCGGCTGGAACAAAGGCAGCCTGACTGATGCGCGCGTTTCTCATCGACGGCGAAACGGTCTCCGACGAAGCTGAAGATTTCGGCAACCGGCTGGCGCTTGCTTATCGCAATCGCTCACGCCCGATATGCCTGTGCAGCAATCCGGGGATCCCGATGTACATTGCGATGATCGGCGATCAGCCCACGATCAAAAGGATGCCGCTGACAGGTGGTGCGCATCATCAGGCTTGCCCGTCCTACGAGCCACCTTATGAGCTGTCGGGGCTCGCTGCCCTGATGGGGCATGCGATCAAACTCGATGATGATGGTAGAGCAGCCCTCAGACTGGATTTTTCGTTGTCGAAGAGGGGGGTCGGCGCTGCGCCGTCAGCGGGGACGGAGACCTTGGAGAGCGTCAGAAACGACAGCAGAAAGCTATCGCTTCGGGGTCTGTTGCATTTTTTATGGCATGAAGGTGGACTGACCGAGTGGACGGCGCGTTGGGCGGGAAAGCGCCATTGGAGGCAGGTCCACAGCCATTTGGTCGAGGCAGCGAGGACCATGTCGGTCGGGGGTGAAAGCCTCGCGGAACGGGTCCTTGTGCCCGAGCCGTTTCGTACGGACGACAAGGCCGCGATCGAGCAGCGGCGCGCCCTTGCCCTGGCGCCGCTTTTCGAAAACAAGCGGGGAGCGAGGCCGCTGATGATCCTGGTCGGCGAGATCAAGGAACTGGCACCGGTGAGGATGGGACAGCAGGTCGTAATCAAACACATGCCAGGTTTCCGGCTCTATCTGGAGGACGCGACGTGGCGCCGCCTCCAGCGACGCTTCGAAACCGAGCTGATGCTGTGGCAGAGCGCCGACGATCATCACCTGATCGTCATTGCAACGATTGGCGGTAGTCCATCGGGTCTGGTCACGGCTCACGAAATCGCCTTGATGACGGCAACCGAACAGTGGCTGCCTGTGGAAAGCATCTATGAAAAACGATTGCTGGAGACCCTTGCCCGCAAGCGTGAGAAGACGGTCAAGGGACTTCGTTTCGATCTTCCGCGGGCGCAGCCTTATGCGACAGCAATCTTGCCGGAACGGCCTCAGCCGTTAGCGCTTTACATCGTTTCGCCAGGCGCCGATTTTCACTTTGAGGCGGGGCTCAAGGAGATCGTGGAGGCAAGACCCGATCTTGCGGCATGGATCTGGCGTGTCGGCAAGGACGAGATGCCTGATATTGCCGATTAGATGCATCCCTTAAGGGATGCCGGTCGTACTCGCTCTCGCGGGCCTGCTTCTGCCATCCGGCGCCGAACTCGACATTGCAGGCGAGAACCCGGAAGTCACGAGCGTCTTCTGACGAGCGTTCGACGCGGACGATCTTGGCATTGACGTTGAGGTTGAGTGTCTTGAAGGTGCCGGAGAAGCCATTTTCGGATGCGGTGAAAGAGCCGATGGTTGCCATTGTCTTGTTCCTTTTCAGATGCTCGGGGCCGCGCCCATCGCGGCCTCATATGACGAGCCACTCGTCAAGCTGCTGTTTGGAGCTACGGGTGGGTGGTTTTCCGTGACGCCCCGAAGGTGCGGGGCGTCACATCCAGAGCGGTCAGTCGCCAGAACGGCGGGCCGGCCGCGACCAGATGAGGCTGAAGCTCTTGCCCTCTTCGTCCTCGACGAGGTTGGCGTAGAGCGGAGCGGTGAAGCTCGGGTCGTCGAGCTTGAGACCAAGGTAGTTGCGGCCCTCGTTGGACTGCTTGGACCAGGCGGCTCCGATTTCGATCCGGCCGACGAAGACGCGGTGGCTGGGAGCGTTTTCGCCGCTGGAGCGCGTATCGGAAACGATGCGGACGTTTTTGGCCTGGAGGGAGAGGGTGACGATTTCGCCGCTGAAGTCGTTGCCGGATTGTTGGAAGGTTCCGATGGTAGCCATTGTCGTTTTCCTGACTGGGTTGCCGAAGCCGCCCCATGCGGCCTCGATAGCGGTCACAAGGCGCCGATCGGGCCGACTGCATCCCAACGGGACCGCAGCTTAAGCGCAGGACGGCGAGAGCCGAGCTTGTTGCCTCGCGAGGAATGCGGCGAAGCCGCAGGGGAAGAAGGTCGGGGGAGCCGTTGCAGGATCAGGACAGATTGGCGTCAGACCCGCCTGAAGAGAGGTCGTATGGGGCGGCTTCTGCACACCGGTCTCGTGGGAACGATGCGGGGCAACGATCTTCCAACGATGAGCAGGCACTGATGGCGCGTCAGAGTTCGCCTTCTGAACCTCCGGTCTAAGCCCGCTCCTTGATCCGCGCCCTGCACGTATCAAGCTCGTGTCCGCTCGCCGTTCCAACGGCGCCACCACAATCCCGCCTGCGGCGGCTAAGGACGATCGAGGCGAAGCCGCTCTCCCAGACATGCCTCATCGGGCCAGCGGAAGGAGCGCCGATGACAACCAGCTAGGTGACGTGACAATGGCGCCCGTGCGACCAGCCTCTTGCCGGCTTGTGCCTGGCCACTCCACAGATAGTGGAGACGGAGGACTTGTCCCGCCTCAAACACGGTCGTCGTCAAGCAATTGATCGAGGCGGCTCATCAGTTCATCATGGAGCTCGTCAGGTGCGTCGTCCAAGCCGTCGGCCACCGTGTGTACGACCAAGCAGCCTGCGATATTGTTCTGCGGTGAGAATGATGAGCTTTTCCCTGTCGCGCTTGGTAAGCGTGACAGGCTCTACCCGCGCGGTCTCGAGAATTTCGCCCGACACACCGGCCCGCGAGTGGTTATGTAGGATCCACCACCAGACTCCTCCTGGCGAATTGCCATGCCTCGTTGCTGTCCTCGGTTCGAATGACCCGAGTGAGGGTGCGTTCTCGGCCGCGGCCGAAGAGTGTCTTCTCACGCATGGCGAGGATCGTCATCCGTTTGAGATTCTGATACTTTTTCTTTCGCCGATCGATCCGATCCTCAGGTCTGTTCTTCTGCTTCAGGTGTCCGCCAGCATACTTGCCGTCGATGTGGATCTCGCCTTCGGTTTGCTGTCAGTAACGAGGGATTTGCCCGCCCTGTGCGGCATTTTCATTTCAAGAGACCCGATCTCAACGCCGCATTTGCGCAATTCAGTAGCAATTGCCACCAACGGCTGATTGGAGATCAACGCTTGGGACCGAAGCCGTCTGCGTCATGATCGTTAACATCGCTCATGCTTTCCGTTGCCCGTGACGGCCCAGAAATGCTGTGGTCATTTCGACCATCGTGCAAACGCAGTGTTTGAGCCGGCCTCCTACCGTTCAAGATTCTGTCAAGTTCGGCTGTACGGGATCTGGATAGCCGAACCTTTTCAGCGAACTGTGGCCAGCGACTGATCGCCGTTCGAACCTGCTCTATGACTTCCTTTGCGTCATGATCGGAGATCGATGCCCCTCTGGAGACCGTCAATAGGTGAGACATCCCAGGGTCTCTGCCTTCACCGGCGATAGCAGCGCTATGCTCCCCACCCGGTCCGGAGGAAAAAGTAAGATCATAGGCCGGTGCCAGCGACCACCGGCCACTACCGTTCATAAGAAATGCGTGGTTCTTCACATGGTCGTCACGGTTCTTGGCATAGACATTGAATACCATGTTTCGAAACATTTTCAGGACATCCGCGCTGTCACGGGTCATCATGAGCGTAAGCTTGTGAAGCTGTTCGTAGTTCAGCGATGCCTCGCGATGGTCAGCGTTCAATAGTCCACTCGCAGTGTGCATGTGGACCCGTCCAACAGGGATTCTGTCAAAACGTTTTGTCGCGAAAAGCCGCTTTCCCTTGCGGGTATCGAAGAGCCGAGTCTCGGCCATCTCTACCCCTGCGGCTGTCGCCATAAGCGCGTAAGCCTTCTCTTCCGCACCGATCTCAGCCGGATCAGAAGTACCAGGAGCTTTCACCATCCATCGTTCAAATCCCGGTTCCAACGACTGACCGTAGTCCAGAACACAGGTATTCTCGACCTTGTTGAAACCTATCATTATCTTTGGCCGTGCGCCCGCGGAGCCACCTTGGGCGCCCTGTAGGCTATCGATATCGGCAACATCCATGTCCGCCTGTACCAAATCTACTTGATCAGCAAACCAATCGAGATCAGTGGCTTCGGTTGGTTGTTTCTGGTTGTCTGGCAAATCAGGAATGTATGTTAGCGCCCCCATCCCCGTTCTGCCGACAGCCGAAAGGCGATCCAATGGGGTGAGTCGGGTGTAGTCGATGCCAGCTCGCTGGAGGCGGCGGTCCAACAACAGCCGGCCCCAACCATCAGGTAGGCTGTCGTTAAATAGGCCATGGAGACCGTCAAAGGGGTCGCGTGGTGCCGCAATCAATCCTGGAGCGGTCTTCATATGGAAGGGCGAAATTAACAGGGGCGCAGCGAGAAATTCTGCCGCGTACTCGAAGTATGCCCTGCGTTCCTTACCACTCCATGCGAGGGTGCCGAGTTTCTTCTCGTGCCCTTCGAGATCCAGATAAACGCTCATTCGCTGAACTGGTCTGAACTTCATTTTTTACGCACCCGCTGCTTAAGAGGACGATCAACGACATCATCAATTGTCCGCGGTGGCCGATTTGGAAACAAGTGCTCGAACTCGACCTCTGCCTCAAGGATAAAGGCAATTTTTACAAGACTTTCGAGGGAGATTTTCCCAGATTCTTCAAAGAGCCTAAGTGATCCGTAGGAGACGTCCGATCTTGTGGCCAGCTCCCTTTGGGTCAGACCATGCTCGATCCGCCGACGCTTCATTCTTTCCGATAAGCCTTTGATGACATCCGAAGGAGAAGACATATTAAATGCGAACATATTAGCACCTAGGTAGCAAAATTTGTGACAAATGCTAATATAATAGCATTTAACGTGCTTTGCAATATTGGCGGCGTGGGCATTTCCGATCGCATCCAGCGGGCCGATGTCGGCGTCCATCACCGCTTTTCGGTGTGACGCTTGACGTCAGAAACCGGTTCGCCTGATCGCCAAAGTCACCACATTCAATCCAGGCCAAGGTCCTCCGGATCCGGCACAGTCTTGGCAAGAACATCCTGGATACTGATCCTTTGGTTCATCGGCATGTCCGCAGCTGACAGGGAAGCAGCGATGACAGACTTCAACTTGCGTGCGGTGACAACCAGTCTTTCCTTCGAACTGACAGCGTCGACGTTTTCTGCAGACGAGGCCTCAAAGGCAGCATCGTCAGTGACCTCATGCCGATCGAGCTCAATCCTACCAGGTCTCGGAGAAGGTCCATCGACCGCGTAGTCGGGCAATGTGGCAGGCACTGCCGAGGAGCGAATGCCGGGCAGTCTCTCCATAGATCTCGTCGATGCTTTTGAGGTCCTGAACGACGAAGGCCATCTTGATGTTGTAACCGGCGACGTAGGGGAGCATAGCAACTCGCCAACCCAACTGTGCCGAGTTATAATGTTTTTGCAAAACAATTATAATAGCAACCCGACCGCCGTCGGGCCCGCCAAGGGCGCCTCGGTGGCTGATGTGCGCTCTACCGTCGTTTCGTCGGCAGCCGTCGCCGCACCAGCACCGTGCTTGGTCATACTTCAGTCCAACATCTCGTCGTCTGAGCAAGTAACCTCAGCAAGCCCCGCGCACGCTCGAGGACCGTGCGAGCAAGAGAGCGGGCCGTTTAGTCTACGTCGTCGCCATACTGCTCCTCCTCGTCATAGTCTTATGTTCGCCCGAGCCAGGATTAGAAAGCATCCGGAGCAGGTCGCCGCAGCGACGATAATGGGTTTGATATGTCAATTCAGGCCGACCTCTTCCGGATCCGGAATAGTCTTGGCAAGAACATCCTGGATGCTGATCCTTTGGTTCATCGGCATGTCCGCAGCTGACAGGCAAGCAGCGATGACAGACTTCAACTTGCGTGCAGTGACAACCAGTCTTTCCTTCGAACTGACAGCAGCGTCGACGTTTTCTGCAGACGAGGCCTCAAAGGCAGCATCGTCAATGACCTCATGCCGATTGAGTTCCATCCCACCAGATCTCGGATCAGGTCCATTGTCCGCGTAGTCGGGCAATGTGGCAGGCACCGGCAAGGCTCGGGCCATTTCGACGTCTGGAACTGGTACAGTGTTCCGGCGAGAAGCGAGAGCGGCAGTCTTGAACGGCTCGATAGCGTGGTAGCGAAGCTTGCTGGCGAGGATCGGCTGCTGCCCTTCGACCAACAGGATTGCCTTGTCTTCCCGCATCTGCCGGACCTCCTGTGGCATCATCAGGTCGCGTTCTCGGATCTGTTCGACCTTCGAGCGCCGTGCCCGACCAAAAGGCTCGAGCGTTCTTGTTTCCGATTGATAGCGGATCGTGCGCTTTCCCAGCGCCCGTGAAGCGTATTCTGCCGTGACCTGATCGTTGGCGCCGAGGATGAGCTGAAGCCCGCAATTGCCCAGGAGCGAGTGCCGGGCGGTTTCCCCATAGATCTCGTCGATGCTCTTCAGGTCCTGAACGACGAAGGCCATCTTGATGTTGTAACCTGCGACGTAGGGGAGCTTGTTAAGGATTTCGTCCATCTTCTTGAGCTGTCGGAATTCGTCGAGCAGAAAGTAGACGGGGAGGGCATCAGGGTTGTGCTCGCGTGTCAGCAAGTCCATCACCTGCTGCACGAAGAGGGTGAGCAATGGCCGAAGCACCGTCATGTCCGTGATGTTCGGGGCGAGATAGATCGTCACCGGGCGCCGTTGCAACGAGGAAATAGCCATGTCGGTCACCGCGGTTGCCGCAAGCACGCGTTCGTTGCGAAATGGACCCAGGGCTTTCTGGATATCGAGAAGCGCGGAGCGGGCGGCGCGTTCGTTCAGGGAGATAAAGGCGTTGAAGCTGTCGATGGTGAAGCGGGAGAGATCGCCTTCGTTCTCCCTGATCAGCTTCATCATGGATTGCAGATCAACGCCTGTATTGAAGAAGGCATTGACCTCGCCAAGATTGCGGCGGTTGCGATAGTGCCGGCTCTCGAGCACATAGCTGATCACGCCGGCGATTAGCTGTTGCGCGGTTCCTTGCCAGACGGCGTTTTCGGAACCAACGGTCTCGGGGATCAGGAGCGCGGCAATGTTCTGAATGTCGATTGTCCGGCTGCCGCGGTCGGCACGCACGAAGTCGAGGGGATTCCAGCGATGCGTCTTTTGCGAGCCCGGCGAAAACAGGAAGACCTGGTGTCCCTTGGCTCGCCGATATCCCGCCGTCAGGTCGAAGATCTCGCCTTTCAGGTCGGTAACAATCATCGAGCCCTCAAACATCAGGGCATTGGGAATGACATAACCGACGCCTTTGCCGGAGCGCGTTGGCCCAACAATCAGGTGGTGGCGATCGTCCTGTCGTCGAAGGATGCGACGACCCGCACGCCCGAAAACATGACCACCTTTGCCGAACCAGCCGCCGCGGCGCAATGCGGGCAGATCCTGGAAAGCGGCATCGCCAAGCGGACTGCTTTTTCGCCTGAGACCGAATACAGCCGCGAAGGCACCTGCTGCGATTGCGGGGAGGGTCGCTGACAGCGCCACGAGCCTCAGCGATTTGTTGCCAGAATAGGCTGTAAACTGCTCAAGCGGAGCGAGCGGATTGGTCGTCGTCATTAAGTGCAGGACCCGCCCGTCCTTAAAGACGATGTGCAGGATAAGGCCGTAGGCAAGCATCCACACCGCGACCGCGATGATCGCGCAAAAGAACAGGTAGACGGCAAGGTATCCCCGGCTCATGCGGCACGCCGGGCGTAGTAGATTTCAGAAACGCCCCTCAGCCCCCCATCACGGCGCAGCTGGATGACGATCGGTATGACCATTCGGATGTAGGACATGAGGTCGCCCTTGGAGTAGCCCGATGACATGCCGGCCTGCATCATCATCAGCGCGAGTTGCTCGTAGGCGCCCATCGGCGTGTCTGCATGGACGGTCGACATGCTGCCGGGATGACCGGTATTGATCGCCCGCAGGAAGGTGAATGCCTCAGCGCCGCGAATCTCGCCGACGAACAGCCGGTCAGGCCGCATGCGCAACGATGCTTCCAGCAGGGTCTGGATCGACACATGCGCCGTGCCCTGGTCGCCGCGCGACGCCAACAGATGCACGGCGTTGCGATGTGGGGGAAAGAGTTCACGCGTGTCCTCGAGCGTCACGATGCGCTCGCGCTCATCGATGCTCTTCAGGCAAGCGTTCAGGAATGTCGTCTTGCCCGTCGACGTGCCGCCGCTGACGAGGATCGAGACCCGCTCGCGGATGGCCGTTTCGATAAATTCGTGCGCCCGTCCGGCCTTAAGAAGGGCATTAAGACGTGCTTCGGTCTCCGACAGACCGTCGACAGTCACCGACACTTTGTCGAATCCACCGGCATCGCGATACTGCGTCAAGGTGAGGTCGTTGATGACCTGCTTTCTTATCGAGATCGATCCGCCGTCGGGTGCTGCTGGCGGCAAGACGATCTGGATCCGCTCGCCGGTTGGAAGTGCCGCGCTCAAGAGCGGATTGGCAGGGCTGATGAACTGGCTGCTTGCGGCAGCAACCCGCTCCCCGATATGCTCGATCTCTCTTGCGGTCAGTTCGGCGATGGCGTGAAACTCCATGGCGGAGGCTCCGAGCCTTTCCACGAAGACCTCACCTGGTCGGTTTATGGAAATCTCGATGACGCGGGAATCGGCGAGGAAATCCGCAAGTGGCTCAAGCGCCCGTCGCAGAAAATAATAGGCGTCCCTATCGGGTATGCCTTTGATCGAGGCCTCGCTCATTCTTGATCTCCTTCAGTGCTTCCTCGACCGGGTCCGGGTAGATGGCGGAGAAGTCGAGGTCCTGCCGGACATAGACAAAGATCCGCTCGCCCTGGGGAACGTTGATGGTCGGGGGGATGCGGAGGTTTTCCGACAGCGCCTGATTGGCCATGTCGGAGAACGTTTGTGCGATGGTCTGGCGAGCGAATTCGCCAGCCCGGTCGGCGTTGGTCTCGCCGTTGCCGCCAGAGCTAAACTGGTTGGGGCCGTATCCGATCAGGTAGGACGAGCCCACACCGACGACGGAAAGCAGGATCGCCGAGCCGAACCGCTCGCGCCACTTGGTGTCGACGATGCCGGTAAGGCCGGAGCGTCCAAGGCTATCCGTGCCGATACTATTGAGCCGCACCGAGACGCCGTCGTCGCGCAGCAGCCGGGTCCAGATAACGAAGATCCGCTTTTGCCCGCGCGTCACGTCAGATTGGTATTCGCCGATCAACCGCGTACCGGTCGGAATAAGGAGGCGGCGTCCGTCAAAGGAATAGACATCCTGAGACGTAATGGCACGGATCTGCCCCGGCAAATCACTGTTGACCGCGGTCTCGAGAATGCCCGAAATGAGCGTGCCCTCGGGTATTATCGCATCGATCCGGTCAATCTGACGGGCTTTTGCCGACCGGTCACCAATCGCGGATGCCGTCGCCAAGAACTTGCTGCTGCGATCCTCGCCTGCAACGGTCGGCCCGCTACCGATGCTGTTTGGCGAGGCCGTATCACTTTTGATCTTGGCGGAATTGACGACGAGCTGCTTTGATCGATATCGCTCAGGGAATGCTTCGGGTTCCGGGTTGGCGGTAGCGGCCGGTTCGACGATATCGGGTGGAGGTGGCACATTGAATTCGGTCGTATCCGGGGGCGCTTCCGGCTGGTCAGGGGGCGGATCGGGGATCTGGATAATGTTGTCAGCGGGCTTTGGTTCAGGCTTCTGCTCATCCGGCAAGAACGACGGCGGCCTGAAGGTCGTTGTCGCGAACTCCTCGTCGCCTTGCAGAGTATCTCGTGCCGTCTTTTGGGGGGCGAAGACAAGAACATAGGCGAGGGCCGCAGCGCCGAGCAGCAAGGCAGCCCCGCCAAGCAGCCGCTTTTGACGGGCACGCTTCTCGCCCACCGCAATTTCGTCGGCCGCAAGCATGGCCTCGAGTTCGGGCGAACGCTGCATCAATTGCCACTCCTTTTGCCGTTTGCCGTCTTGTCATCGGTAAAGGGAGCAAGGAGCGCGGGATCTGGCTGGCCGAAATCCGGCTTTCCCAGATTGAAGATGCAGGTCCACTGGTTGCCGTCACGCAGTGTGTATTGCGACGCGGTCCCATCGAGGACGATATAGTCTCCTTCTCGACGGAAGTTTCGAAGGGTTTCGGTGAAGTCGCTGTTGACGGCAAAGACTGCTGGCACTTTTTGCCCAAACTTGAAAAAGGTCTTCTTCCCGTCGTCAAAAACCATGAGGGGTTTCAGGGCCGGATCACCGGAAAAGGCGTAGTCGATGTTGACGTTGGCCTTGTCGATACCGGACATGTTCGGGGTGCCGACCCGCGCCTCGGCCTGCCTCCTGAGGGAAGCGTTCAAATCCTTGTCGGGGTAGACGAAGCGGATACCGAAGACCTTTTTGTTGTCCTCCGGGGCATAATCGTTGAGCTCGAGGTAGTACATCCGTTTCGTCGTCACGACGTTCATGTTGGTCGCGGCGTTCCTCGCCTTCGGCTTGACGAACAGGATGTTTCCTTTGTCCGCCGGGACGATGTCCCAGCTGTCGGTATCGCCAACAGCGATCGTCTCGAACGCCTCACCCTCATCAAAGATGATCATCGTCGAGATGCCGTAGGTGGCAAATACCCGCACGACATCGTTCGGTTGATAGACGACGCTCGTCACCCGCGGATCAAGACGCCCGGCCAAAGGCGTCTTGGCAGCGTGCAATGATGCCGGCAGGATCGAAGCGATTGTCGCAAGAAGCAAGATGCGTCGTCTCACGGATTGCCCTCCGTGACCGTCTCCTGATCGCGTCGATAGTCGTAGACCTGAAACCCCAGCGGGTTTTCAAAGCGCCACTCGTTGGTTGTGGGCGTGTCGGTATAGCGATAGCGGACAACCGCAATCCAATGGCGGGTGATTGCGTCTGTGTCGGAGACTTCGCTTGTTGCAAAACGGACGATGCCGGTTGAACTGTTCGGGAAGGTTACCGAGGCGATCTCGGTCGTCACCCGTTTGGCTTTCCCATAGAGTTTCGCAGGGTTTTTGGCATTGGCAGCGCTATAGAGGTCCTGCAGATCGCGCGCCGCGTTGCCGGTCGAAAGGAGTGCTGCAATTCCAAAGTTCTGCTCGATCGCGTAGGGGTCATATCCTTCGCGGGATCTGATGTAGCGAACGATATTGGCCTGCGTGACGGCTTGTTGCTCCGTGAGATTGGCCGGACGGGTGAGGCCGCTCTTGACTTCGAGATAGCCGGTGTTCCGGTCGACCTCGACAATATATGGCTCGAAGCTCTTCAGCGGCACCAGCATGACGAGGGCGACCAGGCTGAGCAGCGTCGTGCCGCCGAATATCGCGGTCACGAACCATGCAAGCATGCGGGACCGCTTCGCCTTCTTGACGATTTCCTGCTCCCAGAGGTCGCCGCTCTGGTAATAGGTGCGCAGTTCGGGTTCCTTTGTCTCAGCCATCGTTGCTCTCTTCGTGTCCTGATCAGCCTGGGAGGCTCTGGCGGGAGATTTTCGTTTGCATGGCCGAGCGTGTGCCGGCGGCGTTACCGCCCACACCGTCGCTACCCCTGAGGTGGTTTGAGAGCGATCGACCGGCGCGATGGGCCCCAAGGCCAACCCGTACGCCGCCCCTGGCAACGGCGACTGGATATTGGACGCCAAGTCGGCGCGTCACTCCAGCCGCGACATTTCCGACGCCGATGGCAATGCCGCCGGCAATCCCCTGACCGATCGAGTGGATGTAGAGCATCACAAACCCGCCGGCGATGCAAAGCAGCAGGAAGCCGGCGATGTCGGCAAGCGTTAGTGTCCGTGACCCGCTTGCGGCATCGATCTTGCTGAGCTCCGGGTTCATCGCGGCAATCAGGAAGGCGGCGATGACGTAGATGAACAGCGGAATGAGCGCATAGGTCAGCACCTGGTTGAACCAGCCCATGCCGTAGCCCCGCGTGCGATCAAACAGCATGCAGGCAACGAAGATCGGAGCGGTGCCGATCAGGACCCAAAGCATCACCTTTGCAAGGATGAGGACGGCAAGCGCGATTGCGATGAAGATGCCGGCGCCAACCAGGATCACGATGCCGATCATGCTCGGAAGGATCGAAAAGTAGCCGGACTGCTCCGCAAGGGCAGAGGCCGCCTCATTGGCCGTCATCCATATCTCAGACAGACCGTTCGTCGGCTCGGTAATCCCCGTGCCCGAGGCGGCCAGAATCGCCCGGCCGACGTCTTCGGGCGTGTCGTTGAGCCAATGGTAGAAAAGATTGTTGAAGTTGGCCCAGGAGCCGACCAGGGCGAGAATGATCATCATCCTGACGATCCGGCCAATGATATCGCCAAGCGAAAGACGCGAGGTGGCCATGATCAGCTGCAGGCCGTACCAGGCCACGTAGGCCATGAACATCACCCGCAGCAGCGGCATCAGTTCGTTGCCGACTACGGTGTAAGCGTGCTGCGAAAAGCTCGAGCCGGAGTCTTCGATGCGCTGCAGCAGATCGCCTAGAAAATCGTGCATCCCCGAGATCCTCATTGCTCGTCTTGTGAAACGATGCCGATGGCGGCAAAGGCCGCTGCCGGATCATTGACACGCCGCATGACGCCGCAGTCCCGCCTGGTGTCGCTGGCAAACGACGCAAGGCTTAAGGGTCGTTTGCACGGAGCCGTCTTCTCCTTCACGGTGCCGCATCCCGACAGCAAAGCGGTCCCGACGGCGGCAATGGCAAGCATTCTTCTGATCGTCATGCTACTTGCCGTAGGTCAGCGTCTTCCTGGTGTTGGAAATATCGGTGAGGCGGCGTTGGTTTTCGGCCTGCAGCGACGAAACTGCCCCGTTCATCACCCCGATCATCTCGTTGAGCGTCAGTCCAGACTGCACCTGCAATTGGGTGTTCTGATCGATCGAACCCTTGATATCCTGGGCCGTCCCGATCCGCGCGCCGGCTTTTTCGAAGGCGCTGCGCCGCATCGCGGTTGCCGTTTGCGAACCGTTGGTCAGGGCGGAGACCCCAAGCACGGTGTTGACCAGCTGCTCATAGGACTTGTCGCCCGAAAAGCTGCTGTTTTCTTTGCCTGACAGGTTTTTTACCAGCTGCAGGCCATTGATGAACAAGGTCGCCGTTTTGGCGATGTCTGCGCTCATCGAGCCGAAGTTCGGCGCCCCCTCCTTCAGGATGCTGTCAAACGATGGGATCTCAGAGACGCTGAAGCCATTCCCGATCGCCAGATTGTTGAGGGGCGCTGCGGTGCTGCCACGGTCTCCGGTCACCGCCTTCAGCGTATCCTCTACCGTCGCCAGGATGCGCTTGTTGGTGTCCAGGATCCTGTCCGTGGTTTCGGCGGTCCTTCTGGCGACCTGATAGTTTGTCTTGTCGATGACCGGCACGTCGCCAAGGGCCGCCTGCTGCATGGAAAGCAGGACGGAAATTGTCAGGACTTCAAGTCTCATGTCGTTCTCCATCATTGCGGTTGCAGCATGAGCTGAACCTGGTTCACATCGGGGCGTTTTTCGATGCAGGCCTTGTCGGCGGCGCTCCAAACCAGATCTTGCCGCGGGTCGCACAGGCCTGTTATGTCTCGTGGTGCCGGGTCATCAGTCTTGCTGCCGGTCGTCTGCGAGGAGCCGGAGAGGTCGGTCGATGACATGGCATTGCGCGAATTTATGAGATCCGCCATGGCAATGGCGAGCTTGGTGACGTTGTTCATCATTTCGAGATTGGCATTGCGGGCCGTCGAATTGTGATCCCAGCTGTCCTGGATTGTTCCCGGCTGCAACGCGGAGAGTTGCTGGTACCAGCTTGCGACGTTGCCAAGGCTGGCAGACGTCGAAGTGGTAATCCCGATGGCGTTCAGGGTAGAGGTGCGCATGCTGGAATAGGCGGTTTCTCCGCCCCCGAAATTCAGAGGAATCCCCGACTTGTCTGATCCGCCAAAGGCTGGCAGCCAGTCCTTTGTGATCGCAGCAACATAGCCTTGGGTTTCCTTGAAGGGAGGGATGCCACCATACTTGCTGACGTTGCCGGGGCCTGAGTTATAGGCGGCAAGAGCGAGGTTCACGTCACCGCCGAACTTGCATAGTTGTCGCCTGTAATAGCGCGCGCCGCCACGCAGGTTGTCTTCGATATTGTTCTCGTCGACGCCAAGCAGCGCGGCTGTGCCTGGCATCAATTGAGCGAGCCCGGTTGCGCCGGCCGCAGACTTGGCGCATGGATTGAAGCGGCTCTCCTGATAGACGAGGGCGAGGAACTGGTTCTCGTCGACACCAGATTCGCGGGCCACGCGACGCACGAGGCCGGAAATTTCCGGATTGGCTTGCGCTGCGCCGATTGGATCATTGTGCCGGCCTGGCCGGTACATCGAGCAGGCAACCGAGGTGTGGATCGTATAGCGATCGTGATCGGCCTCCTCGATCGCGGCGCTCGTCTTGTCGCGCGTATCATGCGGATCGAGATTGGTGTTGTCGAAGGTTGGAACGTCTGCCCTTGTCAACTGCGCGCTCAGGCCGATCGCGAAGGCTGTGAGGACGAGGACGGCGACGCATGGTGGCCTTTGCGCTTCGCCGCTCTTCATAAGCGGTTCTCCCAACCGCAGAACCTTGCCAGCCAGCCAGAGGGGTCATCACCGTGCTGTTTGCGCAGCAGGGCGCATTCCTCAATGGTTTCCTTGCGCCCGGAGAGCACCTTGATCAGGTCCGGCATTGAGCCGAGATCGAGCCGGGCAATGACGCTGTCATTGCCGTGCTTGATCAGGAAGGACCGCTTTTCCGGCGGCGTGTTGCGGATGAAGCCGAATTCTTTGGCGGTGAGCCCGAAACGGTGGATGTAGCTTTCCTCGTCCGCGCGCGGATTGGGAAAGTGGATATTCGTGGCGGACTGTTCGATCAGCGTGTGCGCGGCCGGCGAGCGGACGATATCGGCAGCAGACTGGGTGCCGAAGCCGACAATGCCGTTCAGCTTGCGGATGGTCTTCATCTTGTCGACGATGAAGTCGCTGAAGGCCTGGTCTTTCAAAAGGCGCCAGCCCTCGTCCATGAAGATCATGACCGGATTGCCGTCGAAGAGCTCGTCCAGCCGATGGAAAATGTACATCAGCGCCGGGGTGCGGACGTCGTCATTGTCCAGGATGTTCGTCATGTCGAAGCCGAAGACGCGGCCTTCGCAAAAGGACAAGGCGTCGTGGGAAGCGTTGAAGAGCCAATCCTTCTCGCCCTCTATCCAGGGGCGCAGCCGCGCATGGAGATCGTTCGGCCCGGCGCGCGAGCGTCCGGCAAGCAGCCCGGCCAGGTTGGTCAGCGTGCGTTCGGCCGCAGGTTCGCGCATGAGCCGAACGATGGCGCGCTCAAGCGTGTCCTCTTCTTCCTGATCGAACGTTGCGTCTTTGTCCTTGCGCAGCATCGTTTTGAGCAAGCGGAGAAGGAAATCCCGGTTCTCACCGGTGTTTTGGATCTGCAGGGGATTGAAGCCGGTGCGCATGCCTGGGGTGAGGATCTCGTATGAACCATTCATCGCCCGCAGGAAGATTTCCGCGCCCCGGTCCTTGTCGAAGAAGACGGCGCGCGGCGACGGTTTCACTCTGAAGGCCTGCGCCAGCAAAAAGGCAAGGGTGACTGTCTTGCCGGATCCGGTCGGTCCGGTTACCAGAAAATGGCCGATGTCACGCTGGTGGAAGTTGAACCAGTATGGTGTCTGGCTGGACGTTTCCAGAATGGTGACCGGCCTTCCCCAATGCAGCCCGTCGCTTTGGCCGGCCGCGAAATTGTGCATCGATGAAAGGCCGGAGAAATTGGCGCTCGAAAGCATCGCCCGCCGGGCGATATAGGCGTGATTGCCTGGCAGTTGCGCCCAGAATGCTGCCTCAAGATTGAGGTCCTCGCGCAGCCAATTGATGTTCATGTCCGTGAGGCAGGCGCCAAGATCCGCGATCGACTTGTTGATGCCATCGACGTCCTGCGACAGGCAGAGCAGCGAAAGATGATGGAAGCCGAAGACAGCTTCCTGATTGAGCAGGCTGTTGAGCGCCAAATCGATATCGGTTTCGAAATCGCTGCCGGCTTCGTCTGACGCGCCGACCTGCCGCTTGAGCCTGGTAATGCGCTCCTGAGCGACCGGTTTGTCGGCGAGCGTAAAGGACTGGGTCAGGATAAACTCGTGGTTCACCTGTAACAGGCCATCCAGCATTCCGGGGCCCGTGAACGGCGGATACTCCTTGATAGACAGCATTGCCCCGAAGCGGTCTTCTTGCCTGATCGGCCCCTGCGCCTGCATGGTGCGCCGTGCAAAATGAAGTCGCGAGGTCCCGAGGAAATTGGCCAGGCTCATGCGCGCAAGACGCATCTTGCGCGGCACGCCGCAGGTCAGGATGGTGTTCAAGAACGCCGAAGGCTGCGAGTAGGGCTCGTTGTTGATGCTTGAAATACCAAGGACGGTCGCGCCGTGCTTGCCAAGGTCGCGGACGATATTGCCGACAACCTCTTCGAGCTCGCCAATTGCGTCCAAGAGCTGATCTTCGGCAGCATCGCGACCCAAGACTTGCCCGAGGAGGCGTCTGACGCGGTCACCGGCGGCCAGCGCGCCGCGCATGCCCGACCGCAAGACGGTCAGGTAAAGCTCATTGGCAAACATCCGCTTGCTGCCGAGCGAGGCGGCGTAGCGGCGATCAAGCTCGGCGCAAAACGGATCGTCGAACTCGCCGGCGATTGCGGTGTCGACCTGCCGGCGGATCACCGTCGACCACAGGCAAAAGCGGCTGGAGCCGAGCGCCCGGATCAACGTATTCTGCACCACCGAGCGCATGTTGATCTCGGCCTGGTCCTCGGTCTGAAAGAACAGTCCGTCCAATTTTATGACGCTCATCAGGGCGCCGTCCTCGAGCTTGATGACGGTGTCAGCGACGTGATGAAGGTAGGGGATGTGCCGGGCCATCGACCGTTCGCGATGGTGGACAGATCCGAAGCCGAGTTCTTCGCGAATGACGTTGAGCATGATCATGGCCCGTAGGAATTTGCGCCCCAGAACGCCTTGTTCGGCGTCCGGGGCGTCTGCCGCATGGAGACCTGCAACACATCGAGGACGCGCGCGTCCCAGCTGCAGAGCGTGAAAAGAACGGCGTAGGCGCATGGCGCCGTCATGAGCGCCCACAGCTCGTTGGTTATCAGCCAGGCGATAATTGTGAGCCCGATGACGATGACGACCGCCATATAGGGTACGCCCCACAGGGTCGGTGAGCGGGTCAGCGCAATCACCAGCGGGGTCAGGTGAGGTTTTTCATCGTCCAGCGCAGCCATGGCCTAATTCCCGACCGTCGAGATCAACTGGTCGACGATGGCTGGTGCACCGAAGACCAGGCCGATGCCGAGAACGACCGCGCCGGCCGTGAACCAGCTGAGGCGACCTGCGAAGGCAAGAAACCCGAGACCGATGACCGCAATGATGGCGACGAGACGTCCGAATGGCCCGGTTATGAAATCGACAACGGCCTGCACGACCGTCTGCAGGGGCGCAAACGCCTGGTTGGTCGCCTGCGCCATGGCCAGATCCGCCGCGGCAAATTGCATAAGAGCAAGAGCGACAAGAACGGCAGCCCCACGCGCCCGCCGCTTTTGATGATGAGACAGTACAAGCTTCATGGCCATCTCCTTTCAGTTCAGAACTTCATGACCCCGCCGATGAATTTCGGCCTTCGCGCCCCGAAAACGTCGCGTATGTATGTGTTGTCGAGGTCGGTTGTCTGATTGCGGCTGCGACCGTCTCGCTTGACAGGGAAGCTGATCCCAAGCTGGCGGTTGATCACCGAGGCCACGTAATGGAGGGTCTCGGGATAGGCTGGCAGGCCGCGGCTGTCGTAGACTGCCTGTTCGCCGGCGTTATAGGCTGCGGCGGCGACAATCGGGCTTTTGAATTCGTCGAGAAGCGTGCGTAGATAACGCATGCCGCCGTCGATATTGTCGGCAGGATCACAGACATTTGTGACGTTGAAGCGCTTGGCGGTCTCGGGCATCAATTGCATCGGCCCGCGTGCACCCTTGGGGCTGTTGCGGACTCGATCGAAGCGGCTTTCCGTCCAGACGACGGCAAGGGCGAAATCCGGGTCCACGCCGTGGCGGCCAGCGCTGTCAACCGTCAGCGCCTTGATCTCTTCCACCGATGCGGGCGAGGTGCCGCAAGGCGGCGAAGCCAATGTGTGGTCTTTCCGAACTGCTTTGGTTTCTTCCTCCATTGAGAATGCGCGACGGGACGCCTTTGCTCGACTGTCGTCAAAGGCAGCTGGATACGAACTATAATAGTTCGAATATTGATGGGCGCTGACGAGTGGCCGCGCTGGTGCCAGAAGGCCTTCCCTCTTGATTCCGAGCTGCGCCGTCCATGGCCTGTCGAGGCGCGGCGGCGGGAATGCATCGTCAAGATGTTGCTCGTAAGCGACTGGTAAATCGTTGTTATCTGCCGATTTGGCTTGATCTGCCAGCGAATGAAGGCATGCCGCCGTCGCAATCAAAGATGCCTGGAACTTGTTGGTCATCAGCTCACCCCTGCGTTCCGTCTGGGGTCAAACGACACCAAAAAAGACCTGTTGTCAATTCAAAAAATGAACTGTTATAGTCTATAATATGGATGCGAAATGCATTGGACATCGTCGGGAGGATATGCGGATGGCGAAAACTGTGTTGGTTCGAGACGCTGTAATCGCGACCGCGATGGTGCTTGCGGCGCTCGGCTCTCGCGCCTTTGCTGCTGGCGAACCCGCCTACATCAAGTCTCTTGCTGCTCCCGGAAAAATGGTTCTGGTGGTTGAGTATTACGACGGGGGCAGGACCGTCGTTTCCCGAAAGGGATACGCCTCAGCGATCGGGTTTCGCGCCAGCTCGCCTAACGAGATCATGGTCGACAGCAAGACCACCTTGCATCTTTATGGCGTGGAGCCTTGCCAGGGAGAGATGGTCAACCAAAAGGAAGGCTTTTCCGGCAGCTGCGAAGAATTTGCCCAGCAGCAACTGAAAATTCTTCTCAAATACCCAAAGGTCATCCTTTGCCGGGCCTTTCTTACCGAGGAGAATGCGGCAAGGCAGGATGTAACCTGCTTCGGCTACTACTTCTTCCCGGGGTCGCTCGACAGCATCGTCAATTTCGAAGAGGATTTGCTGTCCTTAGGGGCGCTTCGTTTGGCAAGGAAGGCGGATGGCTCACTCATGCGTCCCGACCTCGCCGAGGCCGAAAGGATTGGCCGCCAGGGCTTCGGCATGTGGGCTGACCCGAGGACAAAACCATGACAGGGGGATGCAAATGCCACAAGGGCAGCCCTTGGAGCCTGAACAACTTATCCGCATTTCGCTTGATACCTAACGGCCACTTCGCTTGACGCCTAGCGGCCATTTCGCATAGATGATAACGGCCATTTTGCACGCCTCTATCGGCCATTTTGTCTAACATGTATCGGCCATTTCGCTAAAATCCAGACGGGCCGATGATCTAGCTAATTTGAAAGACGGCAATGGCAAACATGACGCACGGTCTTTACGATCGCCACCTAAAAACGGAGCTTGAAGATGCCCTGGTAAGTGCCCGCGTCGTCAACTTGATTGGCCCTCGACAGACGGGAAAGACGACCTTGGTGCGGGACATGTTAGGGACCGGTCAATTCGTTACATTCGATGATGAAAATATTCTCTCAGCGATTGAAGCGGACCCACAGGGCCAGCTTCAATCGCTGATCACGTCCGCAAAGGGCGAGCCAATAATTATCGATGAGGTTCAGCGATCTAAAAAAATTGCCCTGACATTGAAAAGAATTGTCGATGAAAATCGGAGAATGGGCCAATTTGTGCTTACGGGTTCATCCAATATTTTTGTCTCGATGGAAATCATGGACTCGCTGGCAGGCCGGGTTCAGACCATTAAAATGCTTCCTCTAAGCGCGGCCGAAATCAACGAATCTGGACCATGCCAATTGCTGGATTGGGCAAAGGCCAGCGGAGAACCTGGATCACTCCCAAACTGCCAGCCGATAGCCAGGGATGAACTTATCGATCGCATCATCCGCGGCGGCTATCCAGAAATTCGACCGCTGCCCGAGCGTTCGCGTCAACGCCGATACAGGGAGTATATTGATACCATCGTTGACAGAGACGTCGCAGATGTAATGAAGATACGCAGAACAGACGCAATGCGTAGACTGGTCGACCAACTAGCGATTAGGACCGGGAGCGAGCTTAACCTCGTCGAACTCGGGGAGAAGGTCGGCCTCAAACGCCATACTGCCGCTGACTATCTGGATATTCTCGAGCGCCTTTCGCTCGTTGCGAGGTTACCCGCTTGGTCGTCAGGCGAGACGGGTCGCGATGTAAGGCATCCAAAATCGCACATTATCGATACCGGAATCGCTGCCGCGCTACGCGGATTGACGGCCAGCGATTTTGGTCTGGGAAAGGATCAAACGCCACTTGGTTCACTGTTCGAAACTTACGTGTATACCGAATTGCTAAAATCCCTGCCGCTTCAACATGATGAATGGCGGCTTTTCCACTGGCGTGATCGCGGTGGAAAAGAAGTCGATATCGTTGCGGAAAATGGAAACATGCTGGTGGGCTTCGAGATGAAAGCCTCATCGACGATTTCATCAAGCGACTTTAAGAATTTTCACGCCTTTAAGGCGGGGCCCGCAAAAAAATGGGACTTTCTTGGCTTGGTAATTTATATGGGCGACCAGGTGTTAGTGTTCGGCGACAAACTATTCGCGCTACCAGTTTCTATGCTCTCATCCTTTCCCAGATAAGAAGATCACAACGTCTGCCTGAAGGTGGCCGGCGTCGAAAGTCGCGATCGACCAGGCGGCGTTCGCCTCTTGGAGTTAATTTTTAGCCTTGCGTTGAAAGCCCCGGCATTGCGCCTGTATTTTTGCCAGCGCCTCTTCGTCGAATGCGATCTTCCCGACGAGGACATGTGCAAGAAGGTGAAGTAATTTTTCGACAGCAAGAGGGGCTGTCGGTGCTTCCCAGTCGATCAGGTCATTTCTTGTGGCCGCTTCGCTCGCAAGCACCTCGTCTCGTTGAAAGCGTGTGGCGTTGCTGCCGGCGAAGCCTCCGTTCATTTCGATCATCAGCAATAAAGAACGTTCGTGTGCCCTGATCCGTCTCAACAGTTCGGCTCTCACATCGTTACCCTTTCTTTGAAACGCACCTCATCGAAATACCCAGCTGGAAAAGCAGCTCGTCGAGCGCCGTTACAAGTTGGCAAAACCAGATGGCCAATCGCCGGATGAGTGCTATAAACCAAGCCATCGATTTGAGCGGGAATGCATGACGGCAAGGACTGACAGCTACATCACCGAGGCAGGACTCGAGCCAACCGCCGACGCGAAGGTGGATCGACCTGTCTATCGCCGCCCCGGATTTGACGGAATTGCCTCTACACAGGCGATGGATGAAACCATCGCCGAAGCATTGAGTAAGTTTCGCAAACAGAAAGACTTGTCGCGGGCCGAGCTCGCCATGCTTATCGGCTCGATCGAGGCGGTCTACGGACGCTATGAGCGGGCGGTGACAAAGCTCCACGCCACGCAGGTCCTACACCTTTGCGAAGTGCTTGGCATTTTTCCAGATGATCTGCTTTTCGATGCTGCTCCCCATCTTTGGGGTAATACGAGGGAAGAAGCCCTGGAACGTCGGCGCATCACGAGGATGATACAGGCTCTTCCGCCTGAGACCTTACGCACGGTCGCAACGATCCTGGATTCGATATTCGCGCTTCAAAAAGCCCCTGGTGGTGCTTAGAGGGTCTTTGTCGACGAAATTGCGATGATACGCGGATCGCGCGCTGCCGGTCATTGCGTCCGGCAGCAATGGGTCCCCTAAAATCCTCACCGCCTTATCATTGCCTATCCGATATGGCGCCATCAAAGCTCTTTTGAAAACGTTGCCAGCAGCGAAATGAACTTGGGCCGCATTTTTTTTGGAACTGCGAGAAAGGCGTCCACCAATCGCTGGCCCTCATCGGTAGCGACGAACTCTTCCCTGACGGCTGCCTTGCGGGCCAGTTCACAATTTGCCGGCGTCAAACGTTGGGTCAGGCTTTCAAAGAAATAGGTGATTGGTGTCTCGAGCACATGCGCGATCTCGTAAAGGGTCGACGAGCTCACGCGATTGGCGCCTCGCTCGTACTTCTGGATCTGCTGAAACGACACGCCCACAGCGGCGCCAAGCGCGGTTTGAGACAGCCTGAGTTGCTGCCTTCGTTTCTTGATGCGTTTGCCGACTTCGATATCAGCAATATGCTGGGCGGTAGTTTCATTTGTGGCATCGGTCAGGGTCGATGCAGCATCAGCCAATGTTTTCTGCAACATGAAAAGCGCTCCCGCTGGCCAGACAAGCTGGCAACCAGAAGCCGGGGAGATGGAAAAACCGTCAAGCTGGCGGCCCCATGGTCTTTAGCGCGAACGCCTCTTGCATACGCCATAGGCTCCCCGACGAATTGGTCGCGAAGAATACGCTCAAATGAAGAGCAATAAGCTTGAATGGGGTTTCCACGCCCCAAGGCGATTACATCGCCTGAGTTGTAGTCTATCAACAGGATTCACGTTTGCAAAGAACTTTAGGAGGGTGTCCTAACATTCGCGGATGCATCGCACCGGCAGGCGTCAATGGTCCTCAAGGATCGTCGGGACCCATACTCCGTTTCGTCTCAACGACAATCATGCGCAGCAGATATCGGACGAAATGCAGGTCATCATTCGGGGGATGGCGATGACAGATCTCCTCGATGATTCTGAGCAGTTGTGAGGTCTCCGCATGAACGGTCGCGATCGCGAAGCGGCGGGCATCGCCATCATCCAGCAGGGACTTCCTGCGGCGGACCACCGCCTCGCACCTGCGCTACGCAGCCGTCGGAGGACGCTGCGGAGTGGCCGTGCCCTCACGCCCCCAAACGAGCAATGATTGCTTGATACCGTGCCTTTTGCGATGCAGGGAAAGGAGCTTCGGCGGCAAGCTCGAGGAGACAATCTCAACCCGCTCACCGTTCTTGAGCGAAACGATGTCCTGACATTGCACGGGATATCCGCGCCGCCGCATCATTTTGACAAGGGGCGTGTACGTGACGAAAACGATCGCCCTGGCGTTCATCTGCACAAGGCATTCGAGGACGCCGGTCATCAAGAGATCAGAAGCAGCATGACCGCCAACCGGGGGCGCATCAAGAGCCGTTGCGCAGCGGCTCCACTCGAATATTGAAGGCCCGAAGGGCAGTCTGGCCGACAAACTGCGACGCAGGCTGCTCGCGAAATGAGGGCGTGTTGTTGGAATGAGCCTTGAATATCCAACTATTCTCCCGCGGTGAACCAAAACAGCATGTATGGCATCCGCAGTATCGAACTGATCCCGCTCGCGGCCATCTTCTCTGCGAAGTTCTTCCCAGCCCAGTTGCTCGACGAACCTTTTGTGCCGGAAAAGCCAGACCTGCTCCATAAGCTCAGGATCGTCTGCTCCACGAATAATCCTCAACATTCCAAAGCCTCCGCGTGCACGTGATAAGGATGCAACCACGGATAAGCAAAATCTATTCGTAAAAAGTCGTATTTTTCAGCGTAGCAAGCCCCTGCGAAACGCTTCGGCAATAAGTCGGGCGCGGTTGGTGGCGCCAAGCTTGCGCTGAAGGTTATGAATATGCGCCTGGATCGTGCGAGGAGATCGGCCGGTCAGGGTCCCAATTTCTCGATCGGTCTTGCCAGAGGCGCACAACGTCAGGCATTGGCTCTCGGTTCTGGTGACTGTGAGATCTTCCGACGGCCGGACGGGCGATGCAGCCAGGTCAAGCAGACGACGGTGAGCGTGTGTCGCAACGAATTCCAACAGCGTGACTTCTTGCGGCGTGAACTTCGGGCGCCTGCCTGCAACCGAGAAGACGCCAGCTATTCCATGTTGCGAGTGAAGCGGGATGGTGACCCCGTCGACGAGACCAAAATCGCTTGCCTCGTCCATGATCCGCTTCGACTTCGATGACAGGTGTTGCAGCTTCAGCGATTGGGACCAGATCATCGGGCGCCCGGATCGCCGGACAAACCGCACGACCGGATCGGAGTGGAAATAGTTGCATTTCAGATAGCGGTCAAACCACGGGCTCGGCCAGTTCTCCCAAATGAAGTAGGAGTCGAGCCGCTCATGGACCAGGGGCAGGAATGCCGCCGCGAAGTGTTCTACTCCAAGCTGACACGTCGCCCCCTCAACGGCGGCCATCAACTGGCCTCTATCAACATTTCCCTCACATGCCTGCAAGAAATCGGTCAAAATTGCTGTCGGGAAGAGGCTCATCGAAAGTCGCTCGCAAATTGATCTCGGATCAACAGGTGGACTGACCAACATGTCGACGTGAGGCGGTTGCAATACGCAGGATGCTACTGATGCTTGTACACCTTGGCGGCAGGGACGTAAATCTCGGCGGATCGACGACGTCCTGACCGGCTGTCCCAACAGCGCTCCAGCAATCGTCGAGGCTAGTCGGAGGTCCTGTCCTTGCGCCTTGGAGATCGTCTCGCGCTGGCATTCCTTGCGACAAGGCCCTTTCAATAGTCGAGTTGCAGATCTTCAACCCTGCTTGCACGCGTGGAACCTGGATGCCGGATGAGGGCGGCCTATGCTGCCTGTGCTGCAAAAGCCTACGCAAAGCTGTGCGTGTACGCACCTTCGTGGAAATCCAGGAAGCTTTGGGACCAACGTTTGCCCGGCCAGATATAATCGACCCGTCCTTCCGCTGCCCGGTAAATGGCCGTGTAGAGAGTGGGCGATGAGGCACTCCTGGAGTATAGCGGTGGCAGAAGAAATAAATCGGTCAATCGCGAAAGGGACATGCTCGGGTCCTCGAGTGCCTGATGAATGGCCATCTGACGTGCCAGTGAAGACAATGACGGCCTGATTGTCCGCTGATGGTTGGTGCATGCCTTCAAGCGCGAAATGATTGGCCGCTGGTGAGGGCCGACAAACAGGGTGGCATATCGGCCGGAACGATCGAGGACGGTGACGTTCTGCGGAAGTGCGACCGGTATTCGGCATAGCGCTTCCACAGCCTGGTCAACCCGATGACAGGTCTCAAGGATGTAACGGATCACCAGGATTATCGAGAAACCGACGCCCTGAGCGCGGCTCCCGCCGAGAGTGACGCTGGCTACAAGTCCATCCTCATTCATGCCGTCCACGCAACCTCCCCATGGCCGCTGTGCCTTGGAGATCACCCGCAAGTTCGACCAGGTGGTCATCTCAAAGCGATCCGAAACGATATCGGGGGGATAGTCGAAGTTCCGGACGAGTGCGGGACCTTCGCGTCCCAGCCAGACAGCCTGACTGCAGCCAAAGCGTTCGGGCGCGGGCCGGTAGTGACTGAGCATCCGATGCGCCACCTCATTATCTCCAACAAGGGCACACGCGCTCTCGTAGAAAGGCATCAACTCGGGCATATGATGGCGCAAGGCAGCGCGGCAGTCTTTGACTGTTGGGGTTTGCGCCACAGCCTGGCCGAAATACCATTTCTCGGCCTCCGCTCGCCCGGCGACGAACCGCGACAGCCACGCTTCTCCAGGCCGATCTTCACGCGCTGTGACGAACGTTTTGTCCATAGCGACAGAAATATAGGCGCCGCATCACATGAGTGACAAGCCAGCGTTGTTGGTGGCTTAGGAATGGAGCGGACAAGCTGGGGAGTTGTGCCCTCAGCCTTCGCGCCGATCCACTGAGTGCGGGTTGGTCTGCTTGCGTGTCGGCAGGATCGGGACGATCCAGTCCATTCTGGTCAATCCATCCCCTTTGCGGGCAGCAGCTACTGCGGCCCGAACAGCCGCTCCCTACCAAGGCCACGCCACGCTGCATTGAAGTTTCGCACAATCTACACGGGCAACGACTGGATCAAAGGTAAGATCCACAATATGGATATGCCAGCCTAACCCATTCCGAGCTGTGCGGTGACCCAGGATCAAATGCCCATTATTGCACTCCGGGGATCGCCGAAAGAGCGCGGACGCCAACATGGCCTGAAATTGCGCGGCATGATCCTGGAGGCCGTCACGACGCTGCGGCGGTCGATGGACGATGCACGCTGGAACCTGGCGCAGGCCCGTGCGGCTGTTTGCCTTGATCAGCTATCGAACGTTGCTATGAATATCGTCGGCGAACTGGACGGCATTGCCGAGGCAACTGAGCTCTCGACGCAGAGCGTTTTGCTGCTCTCGGCCTTCGAGTATTTTGGCGAGGGTCAGAGCGGATGCACGTCGGTCGGACTGGTGCAGCCTGGCGGTGCCGTCGTTGCCCAGAACTGGGATGCCCCGGCCGGCGCCGAGCGCCATTTGGCGGTCTTCATTCACGAAGGTGCACAGTCGCTTGTAACCATCGCGTCGGCAGGCACCCTTGGCTGGGTTGGCATGAATGGGCATGGCCTCGCTTTGGTCAACAACGATCTCATACTCGACACATCGCAGGACGGTCTGCCGAGCCTGGTGATCCGGCGCATGATGCTGGAGCAAAACAGCGTCGACGGCGCGGTTGCCATTCTTCGCGCACATCCACACATGTCCGGCCGATGCTTTCTGCTCGGTGACGCACATGGCGGTCTGCGTGCGGTCGAAGTGGGGCCTTCGGCCGGATTAACCGACCGGGCTTTCCGCAGCGTCGTTCATACGAACCATCCGCTTTTCCCCAAACCTGCCATGTGGGAGGACGTGGAAGAGGTCGCCCGCCATTATCCGTCGAGCCGCTCTCGCCTTCGGGCCGCGCGTCAATTCGAATTGGCTGATATCAACGACCTCGCGGCACTGCTGAGAGATCGGTCCGGCGCGCCTGACGCGATCTGCAAATCGCCGTCGGTCCGTGAACCGACCGCCACAGCCTTCTCGGTCATATTCGACTGCGGCCGGCGAGAGGCGATGGTCGCGATCGGTCGGCCGGACCAGACAGATTACCGCGTTATCAGAATGCTGCACCCGGCAGATGTCTAGATCCTGTTCAGCTTGCCCTTGCATCCAGCATTCCATTGGCGCGCGCAAACTGCGCAAAGTGTGCCGCCAATTCCTCGGCACGCATCTCGCATTCCTGCGGCCGGTAGGCCTGAAGGTCATAGCCGAGCACCTCGTTTAAAACGCCGGCAGCCATGTCGGTAAAACGAACGGTTCCATCGTCGTCAACGCTCTCGATGCCGTCGTAGCGCTGGCATTCTCGATTGATCGCGATCGCTTCGTCGAGACTGAGATTGGCGGGAAGATCGACGAGCAAGCCGTCCGGAGAAACCCTCACCGGATATCCGCCGACCAGGCCGAAGGGTCCCGGGGCGTGGACGACGTCTCCCGATCGGCGCGCAAGCGCCAAAAGCATGGCGGTGGCCGACGAGGCCGTGACCGACTGTCCTGCGAGACCTTTCACCCGACGAAACCGTCCGGCAACCAGTGAGAAAAGCGCGGCGTGATCGATCTCTTCGCGGGGCACCTCCAGCCCGTTCGCATAAACGCTCAAGTGGTAGGGTGCGCCGTCCGTTCCTCCGGTGCTCGGCATCCGATAGCTGAGATAATGATGCGCGAAGAACCTGATCTCGATCGATGCCGGCGGCAGCGCCAGCATGTGGGCGGCAGCAAGCCGGATGCCAGGAACGGCATTGGCGATGTTGCCGATGCCAACGGCGGGGGCCAATCCTTCGGCGGCAAGTGAAGCATTGACAACATCGGGATAGGAGGCATTGACGACAACCGCATCGCAGTTGGCCAGCCGAACGGCTTTCATCAGTCTGCGGATCAGAACCTGATGCATCGGCGTCCAAATACCGCCGCGCGCCTCGTCGAGGCGCTTGAACGCGTCCTGGGGGAGCTTCGTAATCACCCACCAGCTATGTAGGGTCGTGGCGTTGAAGACGATGTCAGGCTTTATCCGCAACAGACGCTCGGCCGTTGCTTCGACGTTCATGAGATCGATCGAAACGATGTCGACGGCGTTCGAGAAACCAAGGTTCATGGCTGTGTAGCGCGCCAGATTGACGCGATGAAGTGCCCTGTCAGGATCGCGGGCGCCAACGGTGACCTCGAGATCTGCCCCGCTCTGCAGCAGGAAGTCGAGAACGTCCCCGCCAAGGACGCCTTGTCCGATAATCAGGATCTTCTTGCGATGCTCGGTCCGTGCCATCTGTCGTCTCCATATACTCGCATAACGGATAAATGATTGTCTGCGCATCTAATGATTGCATCATGCGCTTGTTCGCTGTAGATTGCAACCATTAGATACGACGTGCCATCGGCACCATCACAGGTAGTTGTTCATGCGATCATATAAGCCTGTCTTATCCGTCGACCTGACGGCGATCCAAACCAATTTCTTGGTGATGCGGTCATTGGTGGGGCCGGCTGTGGGCGTTAGCGCGGTCGTCAAGAGTGACGCCTATGGGCTGGGACTTGAGCGGGTGATCGGACCGCTTTGGGACGCCGGTTGCACGAGCTTCTTCGTCGCGAGCATAAAGGAAGCAATCCGCGTCCGCCGTCTTCTGACGCAGGCCGACATTGCCATTCTCGAAGGCTTGCGAAAGGGCAGCCTCGAAGCTTATCGGGAAAGCCGCCTCACACCGGTCTGCAACACGCTGGCCGAGGTGGCTCAGGCCACGTCGGCGGCAATCCCCTATATTCTTAATCTCGAAACCGGCTTTGGGCGGCTTGGCCTGAGGTTTGACGAGGTTCGTTCGCTCCTTCACGCAAAGCTGCAGGTGCCGGAACTGGTGATGAGCCATCTTGCCTGCGCCGATGACGCTGGAAACCCGCGCAACCGACTGCAGAAGGACCGTTTTGTCGGCATGTGCGCGATGCTGGCGCCTTCGACACCGCGCAGTCTCGTTGCCTCGGCAGGTGTTTCGCTCGGCGTCGACTATCATTTCGACAGGGTGCGCGTTGGGTCGGCACTTTACGGGCTCAACAATGCCGGCCTCGAGCCAAATCCGTTCAAACCTGTCGTCCGGCTCAGTGCCCGCCTGATCGACATCCGACACGTCCAGCGCGGCGAACCCGTCGGGTATATGGGAACATTTCTCGCAGATCGGCCGACCTGTCTCGGTATCGTCGCGATCGGCTACAGGCATGGCCTCGCCTGGCAGGTCGCGAACCGCCTGTCTGCTGAGTTTGCCGGGTGCTCCGTGCCGGTCATCGGACGCGTATCGATGGAATATTGCGCCATCGACCTGACCGACCTACCGGCCAAGCTCGCGCGCATCGGCGCCTTCGTGGATTTCATCAGTGCGACGGCACCGCCCGAACATATGGCGCGCTCGGCCGCGACCGTGGCACAGGAAATCCTGGTCCGCACCGGTGCCTCATGCGCCCGCCGATACCGTTTGGCACTTTCTGGACGACACCCATGAGCGCAGAACGACGAGCCCAGTTTCACGCGCTGTTGTCCGCCGTGTTTTTCAGCACCGCGGGCCTGTTCATGGGCCTGATCGAGGCCGGCGTCTGGGCGGTCGTCTTCTGGCGCAGCCTCTTTGCTCTCGTTTTTACCTGCGCACTTATGCTGGTCATGCCCAATCGAGGCGTCACGGAGCTCGATCGAGCTGGTCTTGCTGCGGCCATGCTGTCGGCCGCCGCGATGCTCGCCTTCATTCCGGCGCTGCGCCTGACCTCCGTCGCCAACGTCGCGGTCATTCACGGCTCCTTGCCCTTGCTGACGACACTGTTTGCGCGGCTGACGATCAAGGAACCTATATCCTTGTCTACTGCCGGCCTATGCGCGATGGCTGGAATTGGGACTGCGGTGATCTTTTCCGGCTCGGCATCATCCGGTGTGCGCATTGAGGGAGACGGCCTTGCACTTCTGATGACGACGTTCATGGCGTTGATGACGATCGCTTTTGGGCGATCGCAATCATCGAGCCTGCTTCTGGTGGCCCTGTCCAACGGCTTTGCCGGGATCGCCGGCGCGATGCTTGCCCCTTCACTTGAGGTTTCCGCAGGGCAGGGCGCTGTCCTTGCCTGCTTCGCCCTTGTGCAGATGACGCTGGGGCTCCTCTTCTTCGCCATCGGGTCACGCGGGTTGCAGCCTGCCGAAATCGCGCTGATCTCGCTTTCCGAAGTGCCGCTATCGGCTCTGTGGGTGTGGCTCGCGTTTTCCGACGTGCCCGCAACGGAAACGATCGCCGGAGCAGGTATTATTCTAACGGCCGTCCTTGTTCACCTTGCAGCGCCGCTTAAGCGCAGCCGCAATCTTGAGGATTAGTCCGATGCAGACTGGCCGCTTGCCGCATGAGCAAACGATAAAGGCTATAGCTCAGTCCTTTCGGGGCGTGGTACTCGATATCTTCGGCGTCATCCATGACGGCGCAACACTTTACGAACCGGTTCACGAGGCGCTCACCAGAATGCGTGCGGCCGGTATGCGCATATGCTTGCTGTCCAATTCGCCGCGGCGCGCTGCTGCGGTCGCCTCCCGTCTTTTAAACATGGGCCTCGGGCCTGATCTTTATCAGGGCCTTATCACCTCGGGAGAGATGGCTCGTGCGGCGCTTGGTGGTAGCGGGCGGACCTCCCGAGCGCCTGGCGGCAGGCGCTATTGGCACGCCGGGCCGCCCGATCTCGCAGACCTTCTTGATGGGCTAGCGCTTGAGCGTGTCGCGGAGATCAAGGAAGCCGATTTCATCCTGGCGACCGGCAACATGGAGGAGAGCGACTCTTTGTTGCAGCAGGCGCGGCAGCAGGGATTGCCAATGGTTTGCGCAAACCCGGACCTTGAGGTCATGCTCGCCGAGCAAAGGATCCGTTGTGCTGGCTCGCTTGCTGCGCGATACGAAGCAATCGGCGGTAGGGTGATCCGCTTCGGAAAGCCGGAACCATTTGCCTATGAAAGCGCTCTACGAGTTCTCGATCTGCCGGCAACCGCCGTGATCGCGATTGGCGATAGTCTCGCCACCGACATTTCCGGCGCCAATCGAGCCGGCATACGCTCAGCGCTCGTGATGACCGGAGTTCATCACGTCGAGGCATGTCCGAACGGCTATCCCGATCATGGACTGCTAGCTGCTCTTTACGAACAGCATGGAGCCTTGCCCAATTTCCTGTTGCACAGACTTTCCTGGAACTAAGGCGAATTCCTCGTAAGGCGGGTTGAAAAACGAGATGGCCCTCAAGCGCGAAATTATATCAGACGGGCTCGCGATTTCACCCAGCTCTGACAATTGGGTCGCGCCTGTTATCGGCGTTCGGTGTGAATGTATCAAAACACCTAGGTGGCGGTTCCGAACGCGGCAAGGATCTTCGCAAGTGCACCTTCGTCGCGATAGGGAAATGTTCGTTGCACCAACTCTGGGCTCAGCCGCGGCTGGAGGCTGCGCGCCTCCACCTCATTGTACCGCCGTCGTACTTCGTCACCGCGCAGAGCATGAGCTGCGGCAAGCAGGATCAGGGTCCGCCACGACTTTTTGGGAATATTCTCGAAATCCTCGACCGCATCAGCCACACGGCCTTGCTGAAACCGGATAATACCCCTGACTGTCCAGAACCACACAGGCGGATATTTCGACTTCCTGAAGCATTCCTCGATTTCGGTTACAGCCTTTCCCAGATCACCGATGTAGTGCAGCAACTCAGCATGATCGGCGCGGATCTCCACGTCGCCTGGCGCCAGGTCGCGTGCTTTGACATAGTGGGATTCCGCGCCATCGTAGTTTCGCATCGCCAATTGAACCAATGCCGCGGCGTAGTGGGAGAAGGCATGGTTATTGTCGAGCCGCAGGCCAATGCGAGAGATTTCTTCGGCGCGATGCAGTCGCTCGATCACGCCTTCCGAGGAGAAGGAATAAGTCAGTGCAATGGCATACATGGCATGCGCGTCGATGAGCGCCGGATCGAGTTCCGTCGCTTTCTGGAAGAAGCGTTCTGCTTCGGGCAGCAGATGTTTCGCGTCGAGCATCCTGCCGTACAGAAAATTCTCGTATGCCGACCAGGAAGCCTCCGGCTTCTTCGCAATGGCCTGTGATGCAGTGGACAGTACTTTGTCCACGACCAGCGAGACGATCGCCGCCGCCACCGATTCGATGGCGTCGATATCGCAATCCGCAGGAAGCTCGAAGGCCCTCGACCAGAGGATGGACGTGGCGCAGGTGTGCTGGAACCTGAAGTTCAACCGGAACGGACCCGCCCCATGAACGCCGACGCTGACCGTGTAGTCGTGGGAACGGCTGCCCATTTCAGCCGTCGAGGCGGAGGCGACGTCGATCCAGTGCCGATCCGAGAGGAACTGTTCGAGGCTGGAGGTGATCAGACCCAGAGCCTCCTGCTGATGGGGAAGCGCCGAGGACGTGACCGCAACTCTGACTAGGACTTTCCCCGAGGCCCGCGATGCTGCCGATTCGGCACCACGCCAGGGCACCGCTTTCTCCGTGGCCGAGTGACGCGGTTGCCAATGCCAGACGCGAACGGGTCGCTCGATATTCTTCAGACGTTTGTCTCCACCCTCCACGAACTCCGCGCCGATCCGCGCGGCGATTTGGTGGTAGACACCATCGGTAATGCATATGCCGCCGGGCAAGGCACTTGCTTCAACGCGTGAAGCGACATTCACTCCGTCACCGAACAAGTCTGTGCCGTCGACCAAAACGTCGGCAAGATTGACCCCAATTCTGAGAGTTAGGCGACCGCCGTCCGGCTCTCGGTGAACTAGTTCGCCTTGGATTGCCATTGCGCATTCGACTGCCCCCGTGACGGAATCGAACACAGACAAAGTTCCGTCCCCAACCAGCTTGAATATCCTGCCGCCGTTGCGCTCTATGTTCGGCGTGATTACGTCGGCCTGCATCGCCTTGACCAGAGCAAGGGTCGCCTCTTCGTCACTCTCCATGAGGCGGGAATAACCAACGACATCCGTGGCCATGATTGCCGCCAGCCGCCGCTTGACAGGAACGCTCGCCATTAGCCCTCCGAGTAGCTCCCACAGATCGCATCTACAACGTTTGGGAGAGAGACTAACACAGAACCGTTGGTCCGTCGTCGGAAGGGGCGGCGGGCTGACAAACGAAGATGATGCCTTGACGGTCGTTACTCGGCATCGATGGTAATCGAACCACCGCTCTACACGGCATGCGGTACGGTCCTATTGAGAGAAGACTCCAGTAGCAAAACTAGCGCTCCTCGGGAGGTAGCATCAGCCCAGGCCGCAGTACATTATTGGGCCACAGAACTACGGTAGCGGTTATTGGCGAAGATCAAGGACACCGAGTTCGTGCCACATCCACTCGAAACTGTAAGTTGCCATCGGGTCTGCGGCGTCGGGCTGCTTTAAAGACTGGTTTTCGAGATATTTGAGCCATTCGGCGACCTTATGGCGGCCCGAGGCTGATTTCGCGGCCTGACGCGGCGTCTTGTTGCCGAGCATTCCAACCGGCTGATCAAGAGTTTCACGATATTGTCGATCCATGAACTGGTGAATGACCTGCTCGGCAATTTCGGGCGGGATGTCAGATGCGGGGTTTTCCTTTTTGCGGGCCGGCCGCTCGGTCATCATCTGTTCGACCGTGCGGATTTCGGTGAGCGGCGCGCGAACGAGAGCACCGAGAGCCTGCTGGATCAGAGTTGTTCCTTTTTGAGCGCGTTCGGCCGAGTTGGTCGACAGATGCAGGAATTTTCCCTTCAATTCGATATTGCCCAGCACGCGCGCGCCGTTGTCCATCGTGGTGTCGAAGGCCTGGCCCGTGCGCTTCCGGGCCTTGTTCTTCGGCTCTTGCTCAAGCCAATTCCAGAATTTTGCGTTTTCCTGCGACATGCCGGCAATGGTGTTCACCGATGCTGCAACATCCTTCTGCGCAGTTCCGGACGCCAGGGGAAACCTGACATCGTGGAATACGAGATCATCTCCATCGCCGTTCTGGATCGCTGGCAGGCCCATGGCACGCTCAAGTGTGTCGAACAGCCACGACAGGGTGAATATGGAGGCTGCCGCCTGTAGATCGTCGTCCTTGATGACCGGTAGCTTCTTCGCATTCTTTTTGCCGAACATCTGTCGCAGGCCGTCGAACAGCGCGTCGGTGGCCTGCGGCGTGAAGGGCAGAAGACCGCCGGCGAAGACATTCTTTCCCATAACAGGTACGATGCGGGCGGCGATCCGGTCCCACTGTTTCAGCGTCTTCGTCGCCGTTCCCTCGCTGACGGCGATCGGCTCGCCGCCGCGAATAAGGTCGCGCGCGATGAGCGACTTCCCCGGCTCGATCTCCCTGACCTCATACAGGCTCATGACGGAGGTCCGCAGCGCTTTCATGTAAGCCTTTGCCTGTGCGTTTTCCTTCCAGCCGCGGCGTTTGAGATATTCATCGACGATGTTGCCGCCCTCGACCTCGAAGTCCTGGGTGAGGAAATCCTCGAAGGCGCAGCCCCAGAGCGTCATGGCCCAAACCTCACCGAGGATTTCGACAATATCCTCGAAATCCATATCGCCGGCATCCAGGATCGGCCCGAAATGGTCAGAAAGTACTTCATCGAAGCATTCGCGCCATTCGTCGCGGGTGAGGAACTTCATCAGTCCCTTGAGGTCATGACTGGTCGGCACGGCTGGTCTCCAGTTTCTTGCGGTGTTCGGCGACGATGCGCGAAACGGTCGGTTCGCTGATATCGTAAAGCCTCGCCATTTCGGCGCCGCTCTTGCGTCCGCACAAGACGCTTTCGGCGATCTCGCGGCGTTTCGTCGGGTCGAGCTTACGGTGTCGCCGTCGCGCAAGCCGATCGAGCATACGATGCAGTTCTGGCCGATCCCAACGCCCACCGGACGCCTTTTCCTCGAACAGGCGCTTGCAGCCAGCCTCGGACAGGGCACGTGCCTGCTTGTTCGATTGCTGGTCTCCCTTGCTCACCCGGGCGTAGCCGATCAGCATCGAGGTCCTTTCAAAAACGGAAGTTTGCGCAAGCGCGCCGACTCACGTGACGAATCAAGGTGAAAATCCCTTCACAATCAATACTCCATCGTAAGGCAGCGGTTTTTGAAAGGATTTTTGGATGGCGGCGCGAAATTCGATGACCATGAAAAAGAGGGACGCAAAGCGCCTTGCGAAACGGTTCTTGGCAAGGCCGAATTTTAGTTTGAATCCAAGGCGTGAAATTAGTGTAGTTCAAACTCGCAAAACTAGTGTAGTTCAATAACTTGAAATTTGTGTGATTCAAATGCAAGATATTAGTGTTTGTCAAGGACATCAAATTAGTGCAACAGCAATGCACGGAAGTAGTGGTTTACCACTCGCACACCGCCGGAGGCCAACATGGCGAAACCCAACGAACTGCTCGCGGCATCCCTGGCTGAGCTGAGGGGAGTGACGCAGAACGGCACCCGATCGGTGGTGAAATCGGAAGAGCTCAGCCGTGTCCACCGGGAACGACTACAGGACAATGGGTTCCTCGAAGAAATTATGAAGGGCTGGCTTGCGGTGAACTCGCGACCGTCGGCCAACAACAGGATCGATGCGGCCTGGAGCACAGTCTACTGGGAGTTCGTTGCCAGGTATCTCGACGACCGCTTCGCGGGTGAATGGCGGTTGTCCGCGGAGGCATCCGTGGCTCTATGGTCCGAAAATCATTCCATTCCCGGGCAGGTCATCGTCAGAAGCTCTAAGGCGAATAATCAACTTGTGAAACTACCGAGCAATACGTCGCTCTATCTGCTGCGCTCAAAGGAAAACGAGCCCGCCGAGATGAGACAGCGATTGAGATTGATGCCGATGGAGGAGGCGATCTGCAACCTGTCGCCGGAGTCGTGGAGAACGTCAGCGACCGATGTCGTCGCCGTCATTGGCTCAATCCGCGGAACAAGCACGCTGCTGCAATACCTCCTGGACGGCGGCCGGAGCCACGTTGGCGGTCGCATCGCGGGAGCCCTGCGCCATCTCGGCAGGACAAGGGACGCGGACACGATCATCAAGACGCTGGAATCGGCCGGCTACAACCCGCACGAGGACAACCCTTTCGACCCTGCAGTCGATCTGGTCACGCTGGATGCGCGACGAACTCAGGCGCCGTGCGCTACCCGGATCAAGAACCTCTGGGCGAAAATGGGGAAAGACGCCCTCAATCACATCGGATTCGAGCAAGTGCGTATTAACGACCGTGACGGATATATCGCGGACATTGATGAGCGTTATGTGGCAGACGCCCTGAACTCGCTTTCGATCGAGGGTTACGAGGTGTCGGAAGAGCTGATCCAGAGGGTACAGGACGGTCAATGGAAACCGGACGAGGACGCGCAGGACCACGAGACCAAGAACGCGCTCGCCGCCAAGGGATACAGACTGGCTTTTGAGGAGGTGCGCGGTGACATCAGGAAGATCCTTGATGGAGCACCTACCGGCGAACTGCTCGAGGCACGGCACCAGGATTGGTTCCGAGCCATGTTCAGCCCTTCGGTAAACGCGGGTATCATCAAGGCGCACCAACTCGCGGGTTACCGATCGCACAATGTGTATCTGCGGGGATCCTCGCATGTCCCCTTACCGCCGCGTGCAATCGCCGACGCCATGGACGCACTGTTCGAGAGCATTTCGGAGGAATCCGATGCGCGCGTGAAGGCAATCCTCGCCCCGTTCCTATTCACCTACATTCATCCATTCCCGGACGGAAACGGGAGGATAGCGCGCTTCATGATGAACGCCCTGCTGGCCGAAAGCGGAGCGCCGTGGACCGTCATACCTGTCGCGCGCCGTGACGAGTACATGAACGCCCTTAAGGAGGCGAGCCAGCACGAAAACATCGTGCCTCTCACGAACTTTGTCTCCGAGCTGGTCGACGCGCCACCACCACCTGCGGGAGCTACGGCGGCGCGCAAAGACAACTAGACCTCGACGCTCACCGAAAATGCACGATCAGCTGACGTTGACTTGAGGGTTTTCTACTGTCTGACACAACGTCTGGAAGTCCGCTTATCAGTTGCTCTATTCGTTCGTCTCGACAGGTCACGTCTGTCGCTGCCGCGGCGATCGCTTCAGCACATCCGACGCTTCGACGCCCAGTGCCGTCGCTAAGCGATTCGTCGTGGCGATGAAGGCCTGCCCCGACAATCGATTACCATATTCCGCGACCGAACCGTCGAAAGGCACTTCCGCCTCAAGCCCCGCCAGCAGCGCTAACAGGAGCTTTTTGAGACGATCCTTCAAGCTGTTTTTCATTTACCCATCCCTTGATTTGCGATGTAGGCGCGCCAGCCTCCGAGTTCCGTTATCTCGCGCGCACCTTCGAGGGCATGAGCTTCGCAGAGAAAACCGGAAGTTTGGGAACCGTCATCGAGAGTTACCTTGCCGATGCCGAGCGGGGCCGGGATGTTCTGCACAAAACGCCCGAAAGCCTCCGGCGTCACTTTCCAGACCTCAACTTCGAGCCCTTTGCCGGCAAAGCCCGGTTGGCGGATTAGGCCCGGTTTCGGCGGTACGGTATCGGGCAGGACGAACAGGCGGTAATCCGGCGCAGTACGACAGGATTTGACGCGCTTGCCGCCTGGTCGGGTCAGTTCGTGGTTGAGGGGCATGCCGGTGAGATGCGCCCCGACGACGACGATCGGCACCAAGCCGTCATCGGCCTGCGGCACGCGGCTTGCCTCGGGGATTGGCGCCAGGCGATCCTTGCCCATCCCCGCGTTCAAGGTGCGATGCATAGCGTCGGCGAAGGGGGCGAGGGCGTCGTCGGTAAACGCCGGCCCGACCAGTGTCACGCCGGCCGGCAGATGGCCGTCTGCGTCGAAGCCGGCCGGAACGGCGATCGCCGCACAGTCGAGCAGATTGACGAAGTTGGTGTACCGACCGAAATGGCCGTTCTTGGCGATCGGATCCGCCGTCATTTCTTCAACCGTATAAGTGGTCGGCGAGGTCGGCAACATCAGGATATCAGCCTTCTCCCACTCCTTTCCGGTCTTTTGGCGCAATGCTTCGAGCTTATATCTGCCACCGAAGGCAGCGACCGCGTCATAGGCTTTCGCGCCCTCGATGATTGTGCGAACCGTCGGGTCGAAGTCACTCGCGTTGGTGACAAGAAAGTCCTTGACCGCAGCCAGCCGTTCGGCAACCCAAGGACCGTTGTAGAGCAGTTCGGCGGCCTCCCGGAACGGCGCGTAGTCAAAGGGAACGATGGTGGCGCCCAGTGCTCGCGCCCTTTCGATTGCCGCATCATAGAGAGCCTCGACGTGCCTGTTGCCGAAGAATTCCCGTTCGGCTGTGTCGAGCACGCCGATGCGCAAACCGGAGGTGGGCAGGTTGGTGGGCGACGCCTTACGCGAGAACGGATCGGCGGCATCGTACCCTTCCATCACCTTGCGGATCGTGACGCCGTCGCCGACCGTTGCGGCAAAGACGGTGACGACATCGACGCTGCGGCAGGCAGGCACCACGCCGACATTCGGCACCAGCCCCGGTGTCGGCTTGATTCCGACGAGGTTATTGAAGGCAGCTGGTATGCGGCCAGAGCCAGCCGTGTCGGTGCCGAGCGCGAAGCTCGCCAGGCCCGAGGCGACGGCAACTGCCGAGCCCGAGCTCGATCCCCCCGAAACATAATCCTTGTCGAAGACCGAGCGCGGCGCGCCATGCGGCGAGCGCGTACCGTTCAGGCCGGTCGCGAACTGGTCGAGATTGGTCTTGCCGATCACGATCGCGCCTGCCGCCCGCAGCCTTGCAACGACTGTTGCGTCATAGTCAGGCTGATAGGCGAAGGCAGGGCAGGCGGCCGTGGTCGGCAGACCCGCCACGTCGATATTGTCCTTTACGGCAAAGGGAATGCCCCAAAGTGGCAGGCTGTTTGGCGCCGGCGCCCGTTCCATCAGAGCGCGTGCTTCGGTGCGCAATGCTTCCTCGGGTGTCGGCGTGATGAAAATTGCCGGATCCGTCGAAGCTGCCTGACGGGCAATAACGGTCTCGATAACGTCGAGCGGGCTTTGACCAGCCGCATAGGCTGACCGAAGGCTTGTCAGATCAAGAATGGTCGGCAGCATGGATCAGCACTCCTCCAAAACAACGATGATATCGCCCGCGTTGACGTTTCGTCCGGGCCCGGCGCGCAGGTCGCGGACGCGGCCCGGTGCATGTGCGGTGACGTTGATTTCCATCTTCATGGATTCGATGATTGCGAGCGTGTCGCCGGCCGCGACCGGCGCGCCCGGCTCGACCAGAAGTTTCCAGATATTGCCGGGCACTGCGCTGGCAACGCCGAAGCAGCCTTCGGGAATATCCCCATCCGGGCTTTCGCCGGTTCCTTCGTCCATGACGAAGCTGTCGAGGCCCGCCGCTTTCCAGCGCTCGCGCTCCGCATCAAAGGCAGCCTGCTGGCTTGCCTTGAAGCTCCCGATCGAAGTGGCATTCGCCCGCAACTCCCTCTCATAGGCGCCATAGGAGAACTCCGTCTCCTCGATCCTGACGGGATAGCCGCCATGCGGGAAGGCGCTGCGGGCTTGCGCCAGTTCCTGGTGACTGACTGGGAAAAAGCGGATCTGATCGAAGAAATCGAGCAACCACGGCTTGTCCTTCGCGAAAACCGGCGTCTGCCGCCAGGTGTTCCACACCTGGATGGTGCGGCCGAAGAGCTGGTAGCCGCCGGGTCCTTCCATGCCATAGATGCACATATAGGCCCCGCCGATACCGACGGCATTTTCCGGCGTCCAGGTGCGGGCTGGATTGTACTTCGTCGTCACCAGCCTGTGGCGCGGATCGACCGGTGTGGCGACCGGCGCGCCGAGATAGACGTCGCCGAGGCCGAGCACGAGATAGCTGGCATCGAAGACGACGTCGCGCACCGCCTGTTCGTCCGCCAGCCCGTTGATGCGGCGGATGAACTCGATGTTATCAGGGCACCAGGGCGCATTTGGCCGGACGAGCTCCTGATACTTGCGCATGGCAAGTTCGGCATCCGGATCGTTCCAGGAGAGCGGCAGATGCACGATGCGGCTCGGCACTTTGACGTCTTGCGCCGCCGGCAGGCTCGCCTCGATCTCGGCCAGCAGGCCGAGGAGGCGGTTGCGGGGCAGCGCCGTGCCGTCATAGTGGATCTGTAGCGAACGGATGCCGGGCGTGAGATCAATGATCCCGGGCAGGCGCGCCTGCGATACGGCCTGCATTAAGAGATGCACCCTCAGCCGCAGGGCGATATCGAGCGTCATCGGCCCGTATTCGACCAGCAGATTGTCATCGCCCTGGCGGCGGTAGACGACCGAGACAGGCCCGTCGTGGCGGTGGCCGACGATCGGCGATCCTGTTTCTTCCTTCGCACGATGCACCGCTGGACCGGCAATCGGATCTTCAGGTCGCATGACGGGATGGAAGCGGATGCGATCACCGGGTTTGAACTGCCCCATCTTCCATTGTTCGTCACGGGCAATCACCGCTGGGCAGACGAAGCCGCCAAGGCTCGGCCCGTCAGGCCCGAGGATAATCGGCATGTCACCGGTGAAATCGATCGCGCCGACCGCATAGGCATTGTCGTGCAGGTTGGAGGGATGAAGACCGGCCTCGCCGCCATCGCTGCGCGCCCATTTCGGTGCGGGACCGATCAGGCGCACACCGGTGCGGGCGCTGTTGAAATGCACCTCATAGCTCGTCGAGAACAAGGTCTCGATATCGCCGTCCTGAAAGAAATCAGGAGCGCCGTGCGGACCGTAAAGAACGCCGACATCCCATTCGCGCGTCAACTCCACCGGATCGGTAGCCGGCTTCGACGGTTCGGCGGCGGCGTGCCGGGCAAGGCGCAGCACATGGCCGGCTTTCAGCGTGCCGGTGGCATTGCCGCCGAACTGGCCGAGGCCGAAGGTGGCGCGCGAGCCGAGAACGACGGGAGCAGCAAAACCACCTGCAACAGCGAGATAAGCCCGCTGCCCCGGCCCGGAGATGCTACCGATCGAGAGTGTCTGGCCGGCGCGGATGGTCGCCGCTTCGTCATGGGACAGCCTTACACCATCGACGCTCATCGCCATCCTGGCACCGGCAAGCGCGACCAGCGTATCCTTATGGAATTTCAGGACAGGACCGGAGACCGTCAGCTCTAGCGCCGCGACCATGTCGTCGTTGCCGACAAGACGGTTGGCATGACGGAACGAACGCTCGTCCATCGGGCCGCTCGGCGGCACGCCGACATGCCAGAGGCCAAGCCGGCCCGGCAGTTCCTGAATGCTCGACTGTGCGCCGGGCGCGATCACCTCGACGACGTCAGGCACGAAGGAAAAGTCGCGCAGCGCCGTCGTCGCCACCTTACCGCTCGCGAGGAGCTCGGAGCTGGCAATGGCGCGAAGATAGTCGAGATTGGTCTCGATGCCCGATATCGACGTGCCGGCAAGTGCCGTCTTCAGCTTCTCGATTGCCGTTCGACGATCCTCGGCGCAGACGATGACCTTGGCGAGCATCGGATCGTAGAAGGGCGTCACTTCCGTCCCGGTCTCGATCCAGGCGTCGATGCGGGCATCCTCAGGAAAGGCGACCTCGGTTAGCAGGCCGGCACTTGGGCGGAAATCGGCATGCGGCATCTCGGCATAGACGCGTACTTCGATGGCCGCCCCCTTCGCCTGCAGAGCCTCGGCGCCCGAGAGCAGGTCCTCGCCTGCGGCCTGGCGGATCATCCATTCGACGAGGTCGATACCGAAAACGGCCTCCGTCACGGGATGCTCGACCTGCAGGCGGGTATTGACCTCGAGGAAATAGAACTCCTCACGCAGGGGATCGTAGATGAACTCGACCGTGCCCGCGGATTCGTAGGAGACGGCAGTGCCAAGGTTGACGGCTGCCCTGTGCAGACTGGCGCGGGTTTCGACCGAAAGGCCGGGAGCAGGGGTCTCCTCGACCACCTTCTGGTTTCGCCGCTGCAACGAGCAGTCTCGCTCGCCAAGTGCAATTACCTTGCCCTTGCCATCGCCGAAGATCTGTACTTCGACATGCCGTGCCTTCGCCACGAAGCGTTCGATATAGACGCGCGCATCGCCGAAGCTTGCCCGCGCGGTGCGCTGCACGCTTTCGAACGAAGCCTTGAGGCCCGCTGGATCGGCGCAGAGCTGCATGCCGATGCCGCCGCCGCCAGCGGTACTCTTCAGCATGACGGGATAGCCGATCGTCTCTGCCGCCGAAAGCGCTTCTTCGGCGCTCGAGAGTAGGCCGGTGCCGGGCAGGAGCGGTACGCAGCTCGCTTCGGCGAGTTCGCGTGCTGTATGCTTGAGACCGAAAGCAGCAAGGTGCTCGGGTCGGGGGCCGATGAAGGCGATGCCTTCGGCGGCGAGGCGCTCGGCAAAGCCGATATTTTCCGACAGGAAACCGTAGCCTGGATGCACTGCCTCCGCCCCCGTCGCCTTGCAGGCAGCGATGACGGCCTCGACATTGAGATAGCTTTCGCTGGCCGGTGCCGGCCCGAGGCGAACGGCTTCATCGGCCATCATCGCGGGCTTGGCGAAACGGTCGGCATCGGAATAGACGGCGACCGAGGCAATGCCCATCCGCCGTAGGGTCTTCATGACCCGGATGGCGATTTCGCCCCGGTTGGCAATCAGGACTTTCTTGAACATGCTCAGTCCTCGCCATCCCAGATCAAGACCCGGATCGGCGTCGGATCGAAGCCGTTACAGGGGTTGTTGATCTGCGGGCAATTGGAGATGATGCAGAGCACGTCCATCTGGGCGACGAGCTCGACATGATCGCCCGGTGCGGAAATGCCGTCGACGATCGTCATCTCGCCATTGGGCTTGATCGGCACATTCATGAAGAAGTTGATGTTCGGTACGATATCGCGCTTGCTCATCCCGTGTTTGCTGACTTCGAGAACGAAGTTGTCGCGGCAGGCATGCAGGTATTTCGTTCCGTGACCGAAGCGCACGGTGTTGCTCTCGCAGGAGCAGGCACCGGCCGAAGTGTCGTGGCGGCCGCAGCTGTCGGCCGTCATGGTCAGCATGACATTACCTTCATTCGACATGATCTTCGTGCCGATACCGACATAGGCGCTACCCTGCACGCGCATGGTATCCTGGTTGGAATAGCGCTCCGAGAAATCATCGGCCCGGTAGAAGAGCGTGTCGATTGCCTGTTGGCCGTAGCTATCCTCGATCCGGATCGTCTGACCCTTGCGAACGATGCCGGACCATGGGGCTTCCGCCGCAATGAAGTGATCCTGCAGGGCACTTTCGACGCTGCGGGCGGGAGAAGTCTGGATGAAATCGGACATCATCGTCTCCTCAGGCCTGCATCAGGGCGTTGTTTTCAAAACCGCGCAGGGCTTCGGCCGTCGCCGTGCGGCAAAGATCATCCGCAGCCGGGACCGGGGCCTTGTAGCGGGTGATGACAACCGGCTTCGGCTGGTAGGTGAGATCGGGATCAAGCGGATGCGGGCAATTGGAAAAGCCGACCAGCATGTCCATCTCCGCGCGCAGCTCGACATAGTCGCCGCTCTTGGAGCGCTTGCCATGCCAGCCGAAGCCGCCGGCCTCGGCGAGGCGCACCGGCGCGAAGAGACTGAGGATGCCGGGTATGTCGCGGCGGTCGAGGCCGAGCTTGACGGCGGCGAGGATCAGGTTATCGCGGGTGTTGCGTGTCTTTTCGCCCGGATATTTCGCCGCGTTCGAGGCAGCCGTCGAACCGCCCATAAGGCAGTCATGGGCGCCAGAACTGTCCTCTATGATCGAGAACATGACGCGGCCCATGTCGGAGAAGATCACACGCCCCTTGCCGAGGGCCGTCGTCCACTGGACTTTGGCGGTATCGACGAGATTGATCCGCTCGCTGGTGTCGGCGGCATTCCAGGCGACGAGCGCCACTGTGGAATTGCCTTCAGCCTGATCGATGCGGATCGCTTCCCCACGCAACAGCTTCGTCGACCAGTACCAGCCGCCCGGGACAGTCTCCTGGTGGATAACGGCGGCCGCGGCGATGGCCGGCGCCGGCAGCGGGCTCGGGTCGGGCAGGGCCCTGGGGGCGAATTCCAGCCCCTTCTTCTGATGCTCCTCATAGCGCGCGCGATTTGCGGCGATTTCCACGGGCGAGCGTCTCACATGCATCATTGCATCTCTCCTGGCGGTGCCAGGTCGTCCCGGCGGTGCCCCATGGAAGCGACCGGGCCGTCCCGGTCGGGGCTGAAGACTGGCGACTGTCCGGCAAGGCGCGGCGGCCAGATGGAAATATCTTTGGTGATGGTCGCGCCGTAACGCTCCTTCTCCTCCGGCCGGTCGCGGCGTCGCTCGAAGGCGACGACGCGGCTTGCAAGCGTGAAGGCTTCGCGCATGTCGTGGGTAACCATGATCACGGTCATCTGCGTTTCGTGCCAGAGCCGCTTCATCAGCGTGTGGATTTCATGACGGATGCCGGGATCGAGTGCGCCGAAGGGCTCGTCGAGCAAAAGCACCTTCGGCTTCATGATGAGCGCCTGGGCAAGCGCGAGGCGCTGCTGCATACCGCCGGAAAGCTGGGCTGGATATTTGCCTTCGCAGCCGGCGAGGCCGACATCGGCGATCAGCTGGCGTGCTTCCTCAATGACGTTGCGGCGTGCGGTGCCGAAGAGTTTGGCCTTATATCGCGCGGCGGAAAATTCCTTGCCGAGCAACACATTGCCGAGCACGGTCAGATGCGGAAAGACGGAATAGCGCTGGAAGACGACGCCACGATCCGGTCCCGGTTCCGCTGGTAGAGGCTCGCCGTCGAGCAGGATTTTTCCCTTCGTCGGCTGCTCCTGGCCGAGCAGCATGCGCAGGAAGGTGCTCTTTCCGCAGCCGGAGGGGCCGACAAGGGCAACGAAGGCGCGCGAGGCGACGGTCAGGGATACGTCCTCGAGCACGATCTGGTCGCCGTATTCCTTCCAGACTCTTTCGACCTTCAGTTCGCTCATGCCTGCTTCTCCAGTTCCGACCAAGGGAAGACGGCGATGCGCAGGCGATCGAGCAGCGCGTTCATGACAACGGCAATCAGGGTAATCCAGACGACATAAGGGAAGATGATGTCCATCGAGAGATAGCGGCGGACGAGGAAGATGCGGTAGCCGAGGCCGGAATCCGAGGAGATCGCTTCGGCTGCGATCAGGAAGAGCCAGGCTGGACCAAGCTGCAGTCTGAGGCAGGTGATCAGCCGCGGCAGGATCTGCGGCAGCACGACACGCAGGCCGATCTGCCACGAGGAGCCGCCGAGCGTCTCGGCCTTGACGATCTGCTCGCGAGGCAATTCCAGCGCCTTCAGCGCCAGATCGCGGATTATTGTCGGCGCGACACCGATGACGATCAGGGCGATCTTCGACGTTTCGCCGAGCCCCAGGACGATGAACAGGATCGGCAGGAGCGCGAGCGGCGGTACCATGGAAATGACGGCGATGAACGGCGCGAGCAGTGCTCTGAGATAGGGAAGCATGCCGATCAGCATGCCAATCAGGAGCGCGATTGCCGTCGAGATGCTGAGGCCTGAGAGCAGCCGTATCAGGCTTGCTGCGGTGTCCGACCATAGCAAAAATTCGCCGGTGCGCTGGTCGGCGACGAAGGCCAGACGGTTGATCGCATCGGCAAAGCCGGCAAGGCTCGGCAAAAGCTTGTCATTGGCGTTTTGCGCCAGTCGCGCGGCCGAGCCGAAGACATAGGCAAGGGCCAGCAGCACGAAGGGCAGCAGCATCAAGGCAAACTGCGCGCCACGGCTCGGCCTCGTGTTGATCCAACGCATGGGAATGCTCCGCTGGTAAAGGGGAGGAGGCGCCGGCAAACCGCGCCTCCTGTTGCGGTCAGAGCGAACCGTCGGCGGCTGCCTTCATGTAGGTCTCCGTGAAGCGCAGCTTCACATTGCCGCTGTCGCCCAGAACCTTGCCGTCGGGCATTTCGATGCCGATGACGTCGGCAGACGGCGCGCCATTGCCGAGAAGGCCCTTCTCGAAGAGGAAGTTGCGCACCAGATCCATGGTCTTCGGCAGGCTGGGCGAGGCGGTGAAGGCAACGGCGTCAGCCGGTTTGTCGAAGAGCTTGGTGGCGGCAAGCTGGGTTTCGAAACCGGCCAGATCGGTGCCGGACGCCGAGCCCATCGCCTCGCGGGCTGCCTTGCCTTCCGCGGTATCGGCGCGCAGTAGGGCGGCCGTCTCATACCAGATGCCGGCAAGCGCCTTGCCGAAATTCGGATTGTCCTTCAGCACGCCGCTATTGGCGACCATCAGGTCGATGATCTCGCCCGGCACCTGTGAGCTGTCGAAGACCTTCCTGGCGGTCGGATCTTCCAGGATCGTCGACACCAGCGGGTTCCAGGTGACGACGGCGGTGACATCGGGCGTCTTGTAGGCGGCAACCATGTCGGCATCGGACGTGTTGACCACCTTCACGTCGCGCTCCGTCAGCTTGACGCCTTCGAGTGCGCGGGCAAGGAGATAGTGCGAGACGGAGAATTCAACGAGGTTGACGTTCTGGCCCTTGATATCGGCAAGGCTTGCCTTGTCCTTCAGGATGACCGCGTCATTGCCGTTCGAGAAGTCGCCGACGATGACGGCGGTTGTATCGACGCCGCCGGCGGCCGGGATCGACAGTCCGTCCATATTGGTCAGCGTCACGGCATCAAAGGCGCCCGCCGTATACTGGTTCATCGACTCCACGTAGTCGTTGAACTGCGTGACATCGATCTTGATGCCGTACTTGTCGGCCCATTTCTTGACGATGCCGTGATCGGCGGCATAGCCCCACGGCATCCAGCCGACATAGATAGACCACGCCACCTTGAATTCGGTTTTCTGCGCGGCCTTGGCGATGGAGCCAAATCCCAGCGCCAACGAAGCGGAGAGGGCGGTGATGGAAAGGATCTTCGAAAAAGTCTGCATTGAAATTCCCCTTTTGCTTTTCTTCAAAAGGGATCGGCAATGACCATCGTGCCGCCAATCCCTTGGCTTACGAGGTCTCCCGGGCTTTTGTCCCGCCGTGCACCCGACGGGATTTCTCCCCCGCCGACGGCAGCTCTCGGACCAGCACGCTCTTGAAGCGCCGGAACCCTAGCCACCAACTCACCATTTTCGAAGCAAGAGGTGTGCCAAATTATAAATTATTGATTTTTATCACTTCTGGGCCCAGGGCGATTCACGACTGTGTACACTCGGCGGCAAATGCCTAATGTTTGAGCAAGAATTGGCCAGCGCCGCGCATCTTATCAGTCGCGCATCGTGCGGGCGCATCAGCATGCAGCAGACAAGGTCAAAGGGGGCAGATGCTCAGGCCCTGGGTTGGTCTCGGGGCGGATTGAGCACCAAAATCCATGCAAGTGCAATATAAACGGGAATAAGAATAATCTTACAATCCATCTCTTGACAATCATTTTCGCGTTAAACTAGCAACAGGAAGGGTTCCGTGGCGAACAGGACGGGAGAGACGCGGGGTGAGGCTGTATGACGGAAGAATACCAGATAATGGTGCGCGATAATGCCATTGGCGGTAGGACCTTTGCCGCTAATGCTAACCGCTATTAGCGCCTATTTTTATGCACTCTACGCGATAAGAAAGAAAACGACGTTTGGGTTAACGTAGCGTGTTCGTTCGATTTTACGTCCATAGCTGTACCGAAAGTAGAATCTTCAATGACGAGCCGAAGGTGCCTGTGATGCGGTTAAAATGGAAGGCCTCCTTCACAGGGCACGGCTGCCGGCGCGATTTCGATATCTACTTGCGGTTGGGTTTCTCGGTTGCTACGAGAATCTCTGTCAGGCTGGGGGGTCGTAATGGAAAATCTTGTCGGCTGGATCGTCATCGTTGGGGCGCTCTACATTTTCGTGCCATCGTTCAAAAGGATGGTGAATGGCTGGATCGTTCAGCTGGGCGATAAAGTTCGACAGGACGCGGAGCTGCCAATCAAGAAGGAAGCGCCTGACGAGAAGCAGGTCGAAGAGATCGCGTTGATGATGTTTCGCATGCAATACCCCGACAATCCCGGGTTTCGACGGTATCTCCGCGGAAGCAAGAAATGCGGTCCGATCATACTACATGATGCGTGCAAGGGCGTTTCTAGCTGGCGAAGACATGGACGAGTTCGACGCGTCGCTGAAGAGCGGGACCAACTGACCTTTAATTATGCCACGACGTTCAGAAATTTTTCAGCGTCGTCCCTCGGTTCCTGGCGCAGTTCGTAGCGAGAATTCGCTGACACAACAGCGCCCATGCCGCAACGCTTATCCTCAGCTTCCTTCTTCGCGGCGGCGACCTTTTGCTGCCGATCCGCTTCCGCGAGAAGGCGAGCCCTTTCGGCAGCATCCTTTTCCTCGGCATCCTTCATTGCCTTGGCATCGGCGGCAATTTTGGCAGCTTTCGCGTCGGCTATCGCCTTGATGGCGGCCGGAAGCTCAGCGCGTGATGACAGCCCGTAGTCCTGATAGATGTTCAGATAGCAGTAAGTTGTACCGACGGTCGCGATGAGAACAACAATGAGAGCGACACGCACGGCGACGCCGGTCTTTCGTACCCCGGACTTCTTTGCCCGACTGCTGCCGATGACTTCCAACGCCAACCAAGCAATCGAAGCAGCAACAATGACCGCTCCGACGTAAAACCAATTTTGATACATGAAATGTCCCCATCTGTTCGTGAAGGCGTAAATTGTTACCATTCCTGATTCAATGCGGCGGCAGGCTTGCGGCGCATACGCGCGGCGCAAACTGGTCGAGATCACCCGCACTGGCTCGACGCCGCCGACTGCATCGTGACCGCTTCCGATGGTCCAGGATATAATTTCGTGCCGGCTAGAACTTGCCGCTTTACGATTTGCTTTACATTATTATAGTAGCAATTGCCACATCAATCACTTGAGTACGTCATGAGCCAAAACGTCACCGACCCGCTATACGGAGATGAACCCATCGAGGTTCCTCTGGCGAATGCACCGCTCGCCCGCGTGGTAGCGCAAATCCGCTTCCCCGAAATCCTGTCTATGCAGGACAAGGCATTTGTCGCGCCGTTTCAGGAGCGGATCAGGCGAACCTATCCTCTGGCGCAAAGCGACGTAATCAACACGTTCGTAATCGGCCCGCAGCGAATGGTCTCGTCGACCGTATGGAGGTACTACGACCCGCAAAAGAACTGGCGCGTGTCGATGTCCGATACGTTTCTCTCCCTGGAAACGACGAAATACGTTTCGAGGAAGGATTTCGTCGAGAGGTTCGGCTTTATCCTCACCCAGCTGGAAGAGACGATTAACCCAAGCCATATCGCCAGGGTGGGCGTCAGGTATGTCGACCAGGTCTCCCTAGAAGGCGGTGAGTCGATGAAAGGGATGCTGCGTCCCGAAATGGCGGGGATCAAGGACGTAGTCGGAAATACGAAGCACGTCATTTCCGAATTCGAAGCCGATACCCGTGAGGGCGCGGTGCAGGTCCGATGGGGGCATCTGCCCAAGGACGGCACGCACGATCCCGATATCATGCCGGCCATCCAACACCCTTCGTGGTTCCTAGATGTGGATTCCTACATCTTCCGGGAATCAGAAATGATGGAATATAGTGCCGAGACGGTGAAGTCGCAGGTTCTCGCTCTTGCAGGTCGGGCCTACTCCATCTTCATGTGGTCGGTGACCGATGACTTCCTTGTCAAATACGGGAAAGAACAACAATGACGCTTCCGATGAGAAACTTTGCAAACTCTCGTACGACAAACACCATCGTAGTTCCGGCATCCTTCTGGCGCGGGGGCACGGGCTCGGAAATAGTACCGAGCCAGGCGAACCCCGAAGAGAAGCGTACCTACACCCAGCTTCACGAGTTGAAGCGGATCACGGGCTATTCCTGGACTAGGATTTCCGAACTGTTGAGCTGCTCGCGAGTATCGGTTCACAACTGGATCAACGGGGTTGCGCCCGGTGATAGGACTATCCGAGATATCGGCCGTATGTACGACGCTCTTGCATACATTGATAGAGGAAGTCAGGCTGACACGAAAACCGTACTCGAGGCAGAGGACGGTGCTGTGTTCAAGCTCCTAAAGAACCTTGATTTCGAAAGGGCCAAGAAAACGGCCGGACAGGGGGCAGGCAACATCGATAATTTCTGGAAGGGCGTCGTTAATAAGCTGCCGGGGCAAGAAGACCATTGGACCGAGACCGTCAACGCGCTGTCTGGCAGCCCACTCGGAGACAACGAAGGTTTTCCGGCCCGTAAGGTGGTCGGTAGGCTGAGAGACCGTAAGAAGTAGGATGCATGGCGGAAAGTGAAGTTGAAAACGGTCTCTCGAAAGAAGCCATAGAGGCCGTACGCCAGTGGAGACAGGGGGATTATACTTTAGATTTCCCCGCATTTCCGTCAGGGCAACTGGACGAAAAGGGCTATGACGCCGAGATGGAAGAAGTCGCGGGCTGGGTGGTCATCAGCCAGACCTGCGACATCGTTAATATCGGCAAAGGCGACCGTCATCATGTTGTGGTAGCCCCACTGGTAAAACTAGAAAACGAGAAAAAGCTCGAAGACACCAACGTTGGCGCGACCCCATCCACGGCTCAGCTCGAGCATCCTCCGTCGCCTCAACATGTCGTAGACCTCACGATGGCTACGACCATCCAGAAAGCCACCCTCGCGAAGCTCAAGCGCCACGACGGCTTCCGGACGGAAATCGGGCGCGCGAAATTCGGCCGTCGTCTCGAGCGCAGGTACGGCCGCTTCGCCTTTCCTGGCGCACTCAATCCGACACTGGGAGCAATCCGCGATCAGTCCAAATCAAAACATAACAAGGAATCGGACCAGGGCCGGATTTACAGATCGATCTACGGCTTCCGTGTCGCCGCCAGCCCGAACTTCGACGTCGAGAAACCTACGATCCGGATCATCGCAGTCCTCGAAGACGAGGATGCCATGGAAGCGACAAGAGCCGAGATCATCGCGGAGCTGAAGACCTTGGAGGATGCTCCCAAGTTCAAATGGCCTGCGGCTTTCAGCAAGGCGACCCCTCTTTTCGTCGCGAGTAACCGAGACGAGATCACTGCGAGGCAATGGGAACTCAGCATGCCCGTTGACCTGGATTATCTGTCGGAACCCCCAATGCCTGAGCCCGGTTCAGAACCGGGCGCAGTCTAGGTGTGACGTTTCAGCAAATGGACCTGTCAAGATAACCTCGCCGCCGTCGGCCCGTAAGCGGTCATTTCAAAAGCTTTGCCATAAGAGGATTAGGCCGGTGTGCATCGACAATTTCCCAGCCAATTTTGCAATAGAAACCCACTGCGTCGGGCGATGCGTGGGCTTCTAGCCTGACTGCCTCGTGAGCCACGGCTAGTCTCTCAACGGCGGTCATCATGGCTCGGCCGATACCTTGCCGCTGGCGCTCCGCAACGATTGCAACCGTGCGAACGACCCCATTCCCGTCCCCGGTGAGATCAAGACGGACGGCACGGATGCACTCATTGCCATCGACAAAAACCAGCGGAAGATGCTCCGGCTTTCTGTCGTCAGGATGGTGATCGTCGTATCCAGACAATCCGCGCAGATCGAACAGCACATGCCGTCGAATCTGATGATACGCCTCCCATTCAGATTCGCTCGATACCCGTACCAGCTTCAAATCAGCAGCCTCTCGCAATAGAACGATTATAGGGGCGGTCCATCGCGGCCGTCTCGCGACACGTTTTACGGACGCATGGTGTGGATCGTGAACGGCAATCGGCTGAAACGCGACCTTTCTTCATTCCGCGATGCGTTGCTCTATGCTCCATCGGCTAAGACCGAGGCACGCGCGTGGCTCCTGTCTGATCGTGCCTCCGCGATCATCGAACGCTGGAGGGAAGGGAACCGCTCGGTGTTCCTGGATTTCGGAGATGGGGAATTTCCATTGCCTTGGCTGCCTTCGACGGGAGTGCTTTGGTGGATGAATTACGCTCCTGGTGGTCGCGTGATCGCAACCCCTGTGCATAGGAACGAGTTTGTCTTCTTGACCAAGTCACTTAGTTTTTTGAAGCCGAACGTTCGTGGATCGAAGTCAGATGCCAGGTTGGCGAGCTGCGTTCCAACTGCGCCAAGCGGCACCCATCCATCCTCGGTCTCCATCTGCGCAATCACCTTTCTGATGATGGGCGTGGCGGCGCTTGGCGGCTTTAGTGAAGGGGCAGCTTGTCCTGCCTCCGCGCCGTTCGCAGCGACAGAAGGGAGCAGGTTCTCCGTGTAGATGAAGCGTCGGCATGCCTGACGAAAACTCTCGGGCGTCTTCTGTTCGCCGAAACCAAACACATCGACGCCTTGCTCCCGGATGCGTGAGGCGAGGCGGGTGAAGTCGCTGTCGGACGACACAAGGCAAAAGCCGTCAAAGCGGCCACTATGCAGTAAATCCATTGCGTCGATCACGAGCGTGATGTCGGAAGCATTCTTGCCGGTGGTATAGGCGAACTGCTGCTGCGGAATGATGGCGTGCTTCGAGAGGACGTCGGTCCATGCTTTCGAACGAGCACTCGCGAAGTCCTCGTAGATGCGCCGCACGCTAGCTTCGCCAATTTTGGCTATCTCCTCAAACAAACCGTCCACGATCTTCGCCGAGGCATTGTCAGCATCGATGAGAACCGCGAGGCGCGGTAACCGCAATTCAGGCATGCAGAGGCTCCGTAGCGATTTTCGAAAGTACGCACTAATTCTGGTGGGCAGGTATCCAAATCACGCAATAAATGCACCTTAAAAGAGAATTTCTTTGATAGCGCGCGTCAATTTTCATTGACAGCTGATAGTACGCGAAACTACCAAGTACGCGCCTTTATTTTGCAAGAAACACAACGGTGGATATTTAACGCGCATTCAAGCCTTGCGAGATTCACCTATCTGTTTGAAAAGTTGAAACTCCCCTGGGACATTTTTCAATACGATGTGGACGTGAAGCACTCGCAGTAAATGTAGGACAGAGCGAAATTGAAAAATCCAGACAAAAGGCCGTTCATTTTAAACGAGCTAAAAAAACCTAGAATATACATAACGTTACTAATTTATTTCTTGGGGATGCTTATCGTTTTTTCGTTCAATCCTCCCGAGTGGCTCATAATTCTACTCGTCTGTGGCTTCGGTGTTCTCGGGCAGGCCCTGATAACCGACAAGATTTATACTTCCCGCTGGACGAGAAGCGAGGACGAAACTGACAGCAATTTAAACCGGTCAGAAGACATGGGGGATAACGACGATCATGGCCAATGATGAAGTGAATACAAACGAGCAAAATGGGAATGGAATCTCACTTTTCCAAGGGATTATCGACTTGGCGCGAGAAGCGATGCGCGATGATCCGCACGCTATTCCAAACTTCGGAACGTATCTTTCCCGATCCCTGACCGCTTTGGGCGTGTACAACGATTACGATCAGTATAGGCAGCAGGGTCTCTCTCCAGTTACTTCCGGTGTCGTTACGTCGCTGCAGTTTGGCGTGACGAAACTCACCGAAGGTGGAATAATGATTGGAGGAGCTGCTGTGGGGACTGCCGTGCCGCCGATGTCACCGGCCGTTCCTTATGGCGTTGTCATCGCAAATGGGGTCGCTAGCTACGCCATTGGCAACGTATTTCATGGCATTGTCGATCTCCGTCAAAATTTCTATGAACAGAAATGGACGTTTGATCGACTATCTGATGCAGGTGATCTTAATTCTTATCGGCGTACCGATTCGGATTTTGGAAGCGTTACGAGCGGATATACTGGAATTAATACTGGCCTCGACACACCGCGTGAACTCAATGCCGGCTCGCTTCCCCCGACTCTCCCGACTCCCGCCGATATTTCTACGACGCCATCGGTCCAACTGTGGGACTTGCCGATCGCAACCCCCTACACGTTCGTTCCCACTCCGACGATAACGCCCATTGTTCCTTCTCCTGCTCCCGTTCCAGTGATCCAGGACCCCCAAACCCGGTGGAACGATTCCGCCGGAGCAAGTTCGTCTGGCCGGAGTGGCTCAGTCAACGACGGTGGACACGGCTCGGCATCTGGTGGATATTCGAGCGGTGGGAGCTACTCTTCAGGAGGCAGTGGTCACACATCCTCATCGAGCGGCGGCAAGAGCACGTCTTCCACAAATGGTGGGACAAAATCCAATCCCTCATCCTCGTCGGGCGGACTTCGCGATAATCAAAACACACGCGGCTATGGGAGTTGGGGCGGAAGCAGCCTGAGTGGTGCGTCAAGAAGCACCAGTGGTAAGAGCGCGGTGAGCGGGGCGTCAAGAAGTACCAGCGGCAAAGGACCAAGTGCTCCTATCCTTCTTGACCTTGCCGGCACTGGCCTGGACCTCGACGACCTTACCTCGTCATCGAGGTTCGCGGACCTCGACGGCAGCGGCTACGAGACGCGCACGGCGTGGGCAGGGCGGGGTGTAGGCGTCTTGGTGTTGGATGCTGACGGCGACGGTAAAATTAGCCGCTCCAACGAATTCGTGTTCACCGAATGGGACCAAACGGCTAAGACCGACTTCGAAGCGCTCAAGCATGTCTTCGACACCAATGGCAACGGCAAGCTGGACGCGGGCGATGCACGCTGGTCGGAGTTCAAGGTCGAAGTGAATGGCCAACTCGTTTCGCTCGACAGCCTCGGCATCACCTCGATCGATCTGACGCCAACTGGCAGCGGCCAGAGCTTTGCCGACGGGTCGGCGATCACGGGGACGACGACATTCACGCGGGCCAACGGCACGACCGGGATTGCCGGCGACGCAATGTTGGCGGTGGACAGCAACAAGTACATCATCCGCACGACGAGTGCGACTGGCGCGGACGGCTCGATCTCGAAAGACATCCTCGGATATAACGCCGACGGTAGCCTGGCCTTTCACGAGGTGGTGACGACAAGTGCCGATGGAAACACGGTGACGACGCAGTTCGACGACGACGGCAACGGGACCTTCGACCGGTCTCAGAGCGTGGTCGTCTCGGTTGCCGCCGATGGCGTGCGGACCAAGACGATCTCCAACTTCAATGCCGACGGATCGCTGGCCGACCGCACGACCACAGTGACCAGCGCCGATCTGAAGACGGTGACGACGAGCCTCGACAGGGACGGCGACGGCGTGATCGATGAGCGTCAGGTGTTTGTGAAGCATGCCGACGGCTCATCGACGACGACGACCGAGATGCTGAGCCTCAACGGCACGGTGCAGCAGCAGGTGGTGGTCGAGGCGACAGCCGACGGTCTTTCCAAGACCAGCACCATCGACATCAACGGAGACGGTGCAAACGACCTGGTCGTCTCGGAGACGACGACTGTTGTGGCCGCCGACGGCAGCCGCACGAAGATGGTCGACACCAAGGCGATCAACGGCACGTTGCTCTCTCAGACAGTGACGACGACGAGCGCCGACAACAGGACGATCACCATCGCCGACGACGAGGACGGCAACAGCACGGTCGACACCCGCTCGGTGACGGTGACGACGATCGCCGCCTCGGGCGACATCACCGCCGAGACAACCGTACGCAATGGCGACGGCTCCTTGCGGAGCAAGTCGACCACGGTCACCAGCGCCAATGGCCTGTCGAAGACAGTCTCCTCCGACGTGACCGGTGACGGCAACATCGACGTCGTCGACAGCGACATCACCGTTGTATCGGCCGGCGGAACGCGGACCCAGACGGTGCAGCAGGTCAGCGGCAACAACACGCTGCTGTCGAGGACGGTCACAACGACGAGCGCCGACTTGAAGACAATCAGCATTGCAACGGATGCAAACGGCGACGCCGCGAATGACAGCTTCACCAGCATCACCGTTGCCGCCGACGGCACGACAACCAGGACCGCGAGTACCCTCAATCCCGACAGCTCGCTGGTTAACAAGACCACCGCCGTCAGCTCGGCTGACGGCCTGTCGAAGACCACGACGGTTGATGCCGACGGCAATGGCAATGCCGATCGTATCGTCACCGACGTCATAACAGGCAATGCCGACGGCAGCCGTACCGAGACGGTGACGGTCAAGAGCTATAGCGGCACGGTGCTTTCGAAGACCGTGACGACGAGATCGGCCGACAGCCTGTCGCAGACTGTGCGGGCCGATTTGAACGGCGACGGCACGGTCGACCAGATTGCGTCAGATATCATCACGCTCGGCGCGGACGGTACGCGGACCGAGACGGTCAGCGTCAGAAGCGCCAACGAGACGCTACAGCAGCAGACCACCACTGTCGTCAGCGCCGACCGGCAAACGACCACGGTGGCGACGGATGCGGATGGTGACGGCCATCTTGACAGCCGTGAGGTCAGGACGGCGTTCGCCGACGGCCACACCGAGACTGTTCGCACCGACTATGCCGCCAACGGTACGGTGCTGGCGACGCGGACGGATACGGTCAGTGCCGATGGCCTGACCAAGACCTCCAGCCTTGACATCAATGGCGGCGGCACCGACCGGATTCTCTCCGACAAGACCGTCCTGAATTCCGGCGGCAGCCGCACCGAGACGATCTCGCTCACCACCGGCGATGGCAAGCTTCTCGACCGGAAGACGATCGTCACCTCGGGCAACGGCCTTTCCGTCACGACAAGCGAAGATGTCAACGGCGACGGCACCATCGATCTGAAGACAACTGAAATCTCAACGCTGAACGCCGACGGCTCGGTAAACACGGCTGTTTCTCACTATCGCGGCACAACGCGTATCGATCGAACATCGACGACCACCAGCGCCAACGGCCTGTCCACGTCGACGGTCGTCTATGCCGATGGTGATGCCACGATCGACAGACGTGGAACGTCGACGCGCACGCTCAATGCGGACGGCTCGACGCAGACGGTCGAGGTGACCCGCGGGGGCGACAACACGCTAATTTCGAAGGCGACAACGACTATCAGCGCCGACGGCAAGACAGCCACCAAGACGTTTGACCTTGACGGCAATGCTTCGACCGATGTCCAAGAGAAGATCGCAGTCAACGCCGCCGGGGAAACGACGGACACGGTCGAGACCTACAAGGCGGACGGAACGCTGGCGAGCCGTTCGGTGACCACTAACTCCGCCAACGGCCTGTCCAAGACGTCAAGCTCTGATCTCAACGGCGACAATACCTTCGAAAAGGTCGTCACCGATACGACAACGCTCAACGCGAATGGCAGCCAGACGCGAGTCGTCTCCGAGTCCGCGGGCAATGTGCTGACCTCGAAGTCGACGCTGACGGCAAGCGGCGACGGTTTGACGAAGACGGCCGCCTGGGAAGATGGCTCCGGCACGGTCCGCTCGATGAGCGACGTGACGGTGCTCAACGCCGATGGCAGCACGATAGAGACGCTCTCCTATTTCAAGGCCAACAACGCTCTGGAAAGCCGCACGGTCACCACGGTCGCGGCCCATGGACTGTCAACCAAGGTGGAGAGCGACCTTGATGGCGACAACACGTTCGACCAGCGCTCGGTCACAACCAAGCAGGCGGATGGTTCTGTCAAGCAGGTCCTCGCCGACCTGACGACCGGCGGCATCGTCACCGACACGAAGACGGTCACCGTCTCGGCCGATGGCCTAACGCGCACCGTCGACTACGATACCGACGGCAATGGCACGGCGGACAACAAAACCACCGATATCACCACGCTTAATGCCGACGGCAGCAAAACCACGACGGCCGAGGAGCGGGTCGGTGGCGCGCTCAAGAGCAGAATGGTCGTCGACACCTCGGCCGACGGGCTGTCGGTGACGACCAAATGGGATACGACAGGTGCCGGCAGCAGCTTCGACAAGAGCCAGACCGATGTGACGGTGCTGAATGCCGATGGCTCGCGCACACGCACCATCAGCGTCTTCAATGGGACAACGCTGGCCAGCCGTCATCAGATCACGTCCAGTGCCAACGGCTTCTCAATCACCGAGCAGTGGGACCTGACCGGCTCGGGCACTTATGGACAGACCGCCACCGACGTGACGGTGCTTAACGCTAATGGCACGACGACGCGCACCGTCACATCAAGCAAGACGGATGGCACGCTGATCTCGAAGACGATCACGGCAACGGATGCGAGCGGCAGGGTCGTCGCTTCCAGCGACGAGCGTCCGGGCTTCGGCAATCAGAGCCGCGCCGACACGCGCGAGGTGCTGGCCGACGGCACGATCCGCCAGACAGCAACGACCTCGGACAGCAGCGGTCATCTACTCGACAGGACAGTCACCACGACAAGCGCTGACAAGCTGACGGTAACGGTCGAGCGCGACGCCAATGGCGACGGCATCATCGATCAGCGCCAGCAGAGCGTCACGGCGAACTCTGGTATCCTCACCTCGACGACAACGGACTTCAACGCTGACGGCACCACTGTTCGAGACCGCTCGGTGCGGACGGTGTCGGCCGACGGCCGCCACACCACGATCACCTGGGACTATGACGGCAACGGCAGCAACGAGCGCCAGCGCAGTGTCGACGACATCGTGCATGCCGACGGCAGCCGCACGACAGTGACCACCGATACCGACCTTGCAACCAGTACGCTGGCGGCAAAGACCACGACCATTGTCTCGGCCGACGGCAAAACCGTCACGACTTCAAAGGACGTCAACGGCGACGGCACCATCGATCAGGTCGAGACGGTCACCATAGATGCAACGGGAGCAACGAAGACCGTCGTTACCAATAACGCCACGGCCCGCAACGTATCCTATCTGACGGCAGGCGGTGTCTACTGGACGCAGGCGATTGCGGCAAAGTCCGAGACCACGACCTCGACCGACGGCCAGAGGAAAACTCTGCGCTACGACTTCGACGGCGACGGCGTTTTCGAAGTGACGATGCAGTCGGTGCACCAGATCGACGGCTCCATCGTCACCACGGTGACCGAAACCACCGCCGCAGGGGCGATCGTGGCGACGGGAACGATCTCCACCAGCGCCGACGGTCTCGTCACCAAGCTCTCCAAAGACACCGACAACAATGGCACCGTCGACCATACCGAGACGGCGGTCACGCATGCAGATGGATCGGTGACGCTGACCAAGGCTGACTTCAACGCCGCAGGCTCGTTGACCCAGACAGTCGTCGATACTGTCAACGCGCTTGGATCGCTCACCAGACGCCTGACCTCGGACGGGCAGGGACGCAAGACATCCCAGGTCGACATTGCCGCCGACGGCAGCTCGGTGACAACGGCTTATGATGCGGCAAGCGGTCAGACGCTGAGCGTCACCCACGCCAGCAAGGCGGGCCTACTGACATCTGCAACGCTCTACGACCCGTTGAATGCACAAGCCTGGACCAGGGTCGAACAGCAGTTCGATGCTCAGGGCAAGAAAACAGTCGAAATCCAGTACAAGGATGATGGCACTCGCGCCGAAATCACCTTCACCTCCACAGGGGCGCAAACGCAGATCAAGTTCTACAGCGCCGCGAGTGTGCTGACCGGCACGACGGACTTCGACACCGCCAACGCCAACACTTGGGCGAAGATCGACAAGACCTTCAACGCGGCTGGCCAGTTGACAGTCCAGGTCACCACCAATGATGACGGCACCAAAGTGCAGGTCAACTACGATCCAGCCAACACAGCCACTTGGTCGACCTACAAGCAGACCTTCAATGCCGCCGGCCAGCTGACCTTCATCGACCAGACCAACGACAACGGCACCCACAACACCGTCACTTATGACGTTGCGAATGCTGGAAGCTGGTCGCGCTACGAGCAGTACATCGACAGTGCCGGACGTGTGCTTAACCAGACGAACTTCAACGACAACGGCACATGGGACGTCTACAGCTACGACCCGACCAACACGGTGACTTGGTCGACATACGTCCAGAGCTTCAACACGGCCGGACAGCTTACCGTCGTGACGCAGTATAACGACAACGGCACCCGGTACGGGGTCCAATACGATCCCACCAACGTAGCGGATTGGGCGATCCTCGAATACTCCTGGGACGCCGCCGGTCGCCAGACCAATCAGGTCAACCATTACGACGATGGCAGGACGTGGTACTACACTTGGGATGTCGTCAACGCTCAGACTTGGTCCTACGTCCTCGTGATGCAGGATGCCGCGGCTCGGACGACCACCCAAATCAACTATTACGACAATGGGACGCGGACGGAATATGCGTACGATCCCGCCAATGCGCAAAACTGGTCGAACATCGTTTCTAATTACAATGCCGCTGGGCAAATGACGGATCAGACGATCACCTACGATGGTGGGAACATCGCGCAGGTCCTGTACGACTACAACAACAGCAAGTCGTGGACACGATACGTGTATCAGATGACTAGCCACAGAATGATTACTTCCGCAACATCATACAACGATGACGGGACTTGGACGAATTACCACTACACTGCCGGTACGATGGACGCGTGGTACAGATATAGGGATGGCGTTCTCATCGACAAATGGGTGCGCTGGACAAAGACTCCTGTGTTGGTGGATTTAGACGGCGACGGTCATATCGACCTACGACCCCTTGATCCTAATAGTCTTTCAGGCGAATCGTCGCCCAGCTTTGACTGGGACGGTGACTCTGCTAGGGACAACACCGCATGGGCGGGGTCGGATGATGGTTTCCTTGCAATCGATCTTGGCTCGAACGGCGCAGTTGGTTCGGACGGCTTGATTAATCAGTCACGGGAGTTGGCCTTTACCGACTGGGTTACGCCGGAGCAGATCGCAGAAAGCGACGGCCCGATCACCGACCTTGATGCTCTGCGGCTCGTCTTCGACAGCAACCATGACAACGTGCTCGACGCCAATGACGACCGCTGGAGCGAGTTCCGGGTTTGGCGAGACGCCAACCAGAACGGCATCACCGACGCCGGCGAACTGATGACGATGTCGGAGGCTGGCATCAAGCTCGTCAACCTGCTGCACACGCCGGAGGGATCGCAGGCCTTTGCTGACGGGTCAGCCATCGCGGGCACAGCGACCTACGAAACGGTCAACGGCGAGAAGCTTCTCGTCGCCGACGCCTCGCTTGCCTATCGGGCCGCCTGATGGCCATCGAGACCAATGCCGGGGAACCCTGTGCCCCGGCAGCAACGGACACGGTGTGATCGCCCATCATGTCCGTCGCCCTCATCGATGAGGCGGAGCAGAGCGGCAACAGTGCTGCTCTGCCGCCCGACAGCGGCCTTGCCGCCATTGCCGCCATAGCAGGTTACTTTCGGATCGCATCCCGACCGGAGACGCTGGCCCGCGAGCTGGCGCTGGACAAGCCCGCGGTCGCCGATGACCTCCTGCGCGCCGGCAAGATTATCGGCCTGAAGGCACGGACGGTTCGTGGCGTCAGCGCCGCGCGGTTGGCAACTTTGCCCGTTCCGGCGATCGCCTGCCTGCTCGACGGTTCCTTCGCCATTCTCGGTGCGGCCAATGCCGATGCGATGTACCAGCTCGTCAATCCGCTCGACTTTACCACCCGGCTTGTCGATGCATCCGCCCTGCTTGGCGAGACCTCGGGAGCATTCATTCTCCTGCAGCGGCGCTTCGCCGGACCGGGTGCTGCGCGCGACGCCTTCGGCTTCCGCTGGTTCCTGCCGTCGATCTGGCGCTATCGCCATGCCTTCGGCCATGTGTTGTTGGCCTCTTTGATCGTGCAGATCTTCGCGCTGATCACGCCCCTGTTCTTCCAGGTGGTGGTCGACAAGGTGCTGGCGCATCGCAGCTATTCGACGCTCATCGTTCTGGTCGTCGGACTGGTTGCCGTCGGCCTGTTCGACGTGATCCTGCAATATATGCGCACCTATGCGCTCTCGCACACCACCAATCGCATCGACGTCGAACTCGGACGACGATTGTTCCGGCATCTGCTCAACCTGCCGCTCAACTACTTCGAGACGCGCCCGACCGGCCAAACGATCGCCCGCGTGCGCGAGCTGGAGACGATCCGCAACTTCCTGACCGGGCAGGGACTGTTCTCCGGCCTCGACCTGATCTTCACCTTCGTCTTCATCTTCGTCTTGTTCTCTTATTCGACACGGCTCGCCTGGATCGTCGTCGCCTCGATCCCTTTCTATTTGGCGATCGGCTTCCTGATCCGCCCACTGCTCAAAGACAAGATCGACGAGAAGTTCGAGCGCGGCGCCTACAGCCAGCAGTTCCTCGTCGAGACCGTCGTCGGCGTTCAGACGCTGAAGGCGTCGGCTGTCGAGCCGGTCGTGGCCTCGCAATGGGAGGAGCGGCTTGCGGGATACGTCCAGTCGTCCTTCGCGACCACCATGCTTGCCGCCAAGGGCCAGAACGCCATCCAATACGTCAGCAAGATCACGTCGGCCGCGTTACTGCTCTTCGGCGCGCAGGCGGTGATTGATGGTGAGCTGACGGTCGGCGCTCTCGTCGCCTTCAACATGATCGCCGGACAGGTCTCCCAACCGATCCTGCGGCTGTCGCAACTCTGGCAGGACTTCCAGCAGGTGCAGGTCTCGGTGGCTCGACTGGCGGATATCCTCAACGCGCCGGCGGAACCGCGCCCATCGGTCGCCGCCAGCCTGCCGCCGCCGAAGGGTGCGATCGGCTTCAAGCACGTCAACTTCCGCTATTCGCATGACGGTCCTGAGGTGCTGAAGGACATCAGCTTCGGCATCCGGTCGGGCGAGGTCATCGGCATTGTCGGACCGTCCGGCTCAGGCAAGTCGACGCTCACCAAGCTCGTGCAGCGCTTCTACGTACCAAGCAGCGGGCAGGTCTTCGTCGACGGGCAGGACATCGCCCAGGTCGATCCGGCCTGGTTGCGGGCCAATATCGGGGTCGTGCTGCAGGAAAACATGCTGTTCAACCGGACGATCCACGACAACATCTGCCTGGTGAACCCGTCGATGTCGCGCTCAGCGGCCATGCGGATGGCACGGCTCTCGGGTGCCGACGAGTTCATCGCCAAGCTGCCGCGCGGCTACGACACGCTGATCGAGGAGCGCGGCGCCAATCTCTCGGGCGGACAGCGCCAGCGCCTGGCGATTGCCCGAGCCCTGGCGACCAACCCGCCGATCCTGATCCTTGATGAGGCGACCTCCGCCCTCGACTACGAGAGCGAGCGGATCATCCTCGGCAATATGAGGGAGATCGTCAAAGGCCGTACCGTGATCATCATCGCCCACCGGCTGGCGACGGTGCGCCACTGCGATCGCATCATCGGCATGAAGGACGGCCGCATCGTCGAGGAGGGTAACCACGAGAGCCTGCTTGCCCGTCCCAACGGTCTCTATGCGCATCTCTGGGCATTGCAGACGGGGTTCAACCAGGCATGAACGTGCTCGTGCGCCCCAACAAGCGGAAAGGTCGTCCGCCGAAGCGGCCGCGCGCCGACAACGCCTTCCTGCCGGCCGCCCTCGAGATCCTCGAGACCCCGGCATCGCCGATCCGCACCGCGTTCATGTGGTTCATTGCGACCGTGGTGATCAGCGCTCTCGTCTGGAGCTATCTCGGCACCTTCGACATCGTCGCGACCGCTCAGGGCAAGATCCAGCCGACTGGGCGGGTGAAGGTGATCCAATCGATCGAGACGGGTAAGACGATCTCGGTTCCGGTCACCAACGGAGCGCGGGTCAAGGCCGGCGATCTCTTGGTGCAGCTCGACGAAACCGAGCTGAAGTCCGACGAGGACGGGATCCTCACCGAGTTGGAGGCGCTGCAGGCGGAGGTCACCCGCCGGAAAGCTGTCGTGGACACCGCCGATCGCTGGCAGCGCGATGGGATCTGGCTGACGGAACGGCCGGGCATCCAGCAGCAACTACTCTTCCACGGCACCATCGCTCAGGACGTTCGCAACCGCGAACAGGCGATCTATCGTGCCGATCTCGCGCAGCTTGATACCGCACTTGCCAACATCGCCGCCCAGAGAACCCAGAGCCAGGCGACGGTTGCCCGCCTGGAGCAGACCGTCAGGGCGCAGACCACCTTGGTCGACACGCTCACCGAACGGGTCAAGCTCCACAATGCCCTCATCGACCAGTCGGTGGGTACGCGGGCATCTCTCATCGATGCGATGGAGACGCAGCAGAAGGAACTGGCGGTCCTGACCGAGGAGAGCGGGCAGCTCACCGAGGCGAAGGCGTCGCTTGCCGTCGCCTCAAGCGACGGCGACAAGACGCTCGCCACCTTCATCGCCGACAACGTCAGCCGAGAGGGCGAGGCAGCCAGACGCGCCAACACCCTGGAACAGCAATTGATCAAGGCGCGCAAGCGGCGTCAGTCCATGACCATCGCGAGCCCGATCGACGGGACCGTCCAGGCGTCCGCCATCACCACTGTTGGCCAGGTGGTCTCAGCCGGCGCCGAACTCATGCGGATCGTTCCTGGAGACGGCACCCTGGAGGTCGAGGCCTATCTGCCGAACCGCGACATCGGCTTTGTTGCCGCCGGTCAGCCTGTCGTCGTCAAGGTCGAGGCTTTCCCCTTCACCCGCTACGGCATCATCACCGGACGGGTAACCGGTGTGGCTCGCGACGCCATCCCCGAGCCGGATGCGGGTCAACTCGAAGGCGATCCCGCCAAGGCGTTGCAGAGTGCGGTGCCGATCGCCAATGCCCAGCGTGTCCAGAACCTCGTGTTCCCGGTAACCGTCAGGCTGGACGTTCACGACATCGAGATCGAGGGCCTCAGGCAACCGCTGTCATCGGGCATGTCCGTCACCGTCGAGATCAAGACCGGCAAGCGCCGCATCCTCGAATACCTGTTTTCGCCGCTGGCTGAGATCGCCTCCGGGGCGATGAAGGAGCGGTGAGGCCTGGATTCCGTCGGATACGTGACTGAGAGACTGCGACTATGCACCTCCAGTATCGAATCCAGGACAAGATCACGAGTAATCCCAAGTCCGTGAAGACAGGTAAGCATTCGCCGAGGACCGCAGGTTCAGGCTTTCTTGCGTGCTTTGCGTTTCCACTTGGCGGCTAGCGCATCCACGTTTTTGCGAAGGTTTACGGCATCACAGGTTCTCTTGGACCTGAGCTGAATCCCACTTGAGGTGAGATGGAGAGGCTGGATTGCCCCTCCAAGGGCGGCCTCATGGAATTGTCTCAGTGCCCGCAAGCTTTGCTGTATCGCACGCTGTGGCGAGAATGAACGACACCCCAGCGCTTCAACAACGCAACTGGGGTCATCGTTCGTTGCCAAGAATAACATCCAGGAATGCAGCGTCGGTGCGCTGATAGTTCAACGGGTCACGAGCATCGTCTACAGAGCCTGTAGTTTTTATCAACCACGATCCGACATGTTATACGCGGTGTATATGGTTGTTAAAACGACCATTAAATCAGTTTGTGGAGGATTTAACCGCCATGTCGAAAAGAAATGCCTTGAGTTTGGCGCCCCCGTACATGGTGGAGCGTTCCCTAATAACTCTCGGCGCGAATCTCAGGACGGCGCGCCTTCGACGGAATTTGAAAGTACAGGACGTGGCTGAAAAAATCGGCGTTGGCAGACACGTAGTCTCGGATGCCGAGAAGGGGAAGGCGTCCACAAGCATTGCCGTCTACGCCGCCATGCTTTGGGTATTCGGGATGGCGGATCAGCTTGCACAAATGGCCGACCCTGCGATGCTCCAACTCGGCCGAGAATGCGGCCTTCTGACAGCGGATAGTCGCATCACTACGGTCGCCGACCGCGACGTTCTTCTGGTCAAGCGGTTTGATCGTGAAAAAGTGCAGGGCGGCTATCACCGGGCGAGGATGGTGAGCGGATTGACCCTCCTGCGGGCGGATGACAGTCACCGTTCAAGTGATCTTTGGTCCTACATCCTGCTTGCCGAAGAACTTCGTCGTGTGTGCGAGGCACCCCAACGGCAAGCACACGAACTATTCAAACGGATGTCTTTCAACGCGCTGATTTCCAACACCGACGATCATCCGCGGAACCACGCCGCAAAGGCCAGGAACAAGGATTGGAAGTTGTCACCGGCTTATGATCTAACCCCATCTACGCCGATCAGTCTCGAACAAAGGGATTTGGCGATTACTTGCGGAGATCAGGGTCGGATAGCTCGTGCGAGCAACTTACTGTCTCAGTGCCATCGCTTCCTGTTAGGCCGGGAAGAGGCCATCGCGATCATGAAAAACATGACAAATACAGTTCGAGACGCCTGGTATCATGTTGCGCGCTCAGCGGGCGTGACCGAAATCGATTGCAACACTATCGAAGGTGCTTTCGTGTATCCCGGTTTTGGAGCGGAACAAATTTAGATGGCGAAGCTCAGTCGTGTCGGCCGGCCGCTGAATGGCGCTGTTGCGGCATTCGCTACCAATTTCGAAAAAGCCCCAAGGTCGACGTCGGACCGCCACGCCGCTGGTCGGATTCAATTCATCTGGTGGGCGGTTTCCTCCTTTGACGCGGTTTGTTTCCGCTTGGGGTCAAACCGTTAAATGGAGGAAGTGTTCCAGACGTGGGGCTTCAGTCCGTCGCTTTGTCGGACCTTGGTCCGAAGCTCCGCGAAACCGTTCAGTCCTGCTGGGGGAAGCGGCTGAGCATCCGATCCTGCACGTTCTGCGGGCCTACGATCATCGCGGCAAGCGAGATGGCTTTGTCGCGGTCTGCGGTGTTTGTTATGAAACCTTCGAGCAAAACAATTGGTCCGAGCATCCTGATCATAATGGCACTGCTGTCGATATCTGGATCAGCCGATAGCGCTGCTTCGATTGTCGCGATGGTCGACGCCGAACTATGGCCTTGTGAACAGCACTCGTCATGGCTGTAGCTGTCAGGGCCGAACTTCATACCATCCTCCTGTTCCGCCCCTCCACGGAACTTCATGCATTTCACCTGATGCTAATATGATGGGTGCGACTTAGGCTTGCCAGTCAGACTTAGGTCCGACTTTTCCGCCGCGTCATCTGACTTAAATGCTCCCCCATCCTTGTTGAGAGGACATCAGAGAGCTCTTGGTCGTTGTTGCGCAATTGCCGTCAGGGCTCCCCGATCAGGCACCAAGTGGCCGATCCAGGGTGGGCATGTGAGCTTCACAGCGGATGTGGAACGCTTCTTGCAGGGTTAAAGGATTATTAGCCATGCAAAGGGCAGGTGTAATGGATTGGCACAGAAGCGAAGATTTCGCTCCTCTGTTGCTTGTAATGAGCGGTCGAGAAAAGCACAGGCTGGTCACATCACTACGGGAAGTCGCCGAGGCCCTTATCGTCGCCTGGCCCTCAGACGATGGCGAGGAATACATGGCCGCCGTAAAAACATGCCTGGATGCCATTCACGGCCATACCCCCGCTATGGCAGCACGGGCCGCACTTATTCGCGCTGCTGAGGAAGCCGGAATTCCCGTCATCGCCGTTGTTCACTGACGGTATGCCTCGGCCAGATCGCATTTGGAGGCGCTTGTGGGCGAAGCATTCGTCCACCTCTGAAACGATGGCGTAAGGGGACACCGAGGGGATCCCAAGAGAGCTTGTGACCTCCCTCATCCTTCGTCGCCGCGAGCTATTGGATCGTGGCTCTTAGCCAAATGACGGCGGCGGCAGCGCCTGCGTCCGGATGACCGATCCGGCGCCAATCAGGCCGGTATGTATCCGCTCGGCGCTCGTGATGACCGGAGTTCACCATGGCGAAGCATGTCCGCACGCCGTGCCTGATCATGAAGTGCTGATGGCTCTCTATGAGCGGCATAAAGCTGTGCCTGACTTCCTGCTACACAGGTTCGCTTGGACCTGAGACGATTTCCGATCTTTACGCAGGTGCGGTCTTAGCGATTACGCGGCGACATTCTTCCTGGGACGACCGCCCTTTAAGCCATTGAGTCTCGATGAAGCGGCCTTTGCGCCGGATTTTGCCTTCCCACCAGTGGACCCCAATTGCGCTGCCATCCACTTTCTGGACCCCAAAATTCCGTCCATCAGAGCTGGAACATAGAGATCGGCATCGATATCCGGCCAGTGAAGCCCAAGACCCTTGGCCTCGACAACGACGTTGTTCAATTGCGAAGCGTTAGCACCTTGAAGCCCTTGCAGTTTCTCGACGGGAAAACCGATGAAAGAGCCGTTGTTAAGCACCACGACGATGGCGTCATGCTCAGCGTCGTAGCGGGCCGATGTGGCGTATGGCCCCAACTGCGGCTCCATTCCGCTCATGTTGGCCAGGTCGAACTCAAGATCAGAAATCTCCATGGATGCGGCTCCATGCTTCGCAGATACCTTTTCGCGCATCGTTTGAACTCCTTGCGATCCTACCGAGTTCTGGTTTCCCGAACCCTCTGTTCTCTCTCAGCTCTGGCGACCCATCAGGGCAGTTCATGATAAAAACCGCAGAGCAGTCGTTGCCAATGACGTGTACATGAGCAGGCCGATGATCGTTGGGATAAATGACCGCTCGCAGTCCTGCGAAATTCAACACCGTTGGCTGTGTTCACCTTATATAAAAACCTAAGCGCTTAGGAAAGCGATTTCTTCCGCGCTGACGCATGTTCAAGATCATACGAATACGACAACGCTGACCTTCCGCTCGCCGACCCCGGCGAGGTCCCGTCGTATCGCGTAACTTACAGGGAATTGAACATGGTCTCCGACAAGCTCCCACCCGTCATTCCGCAGCCGCGCAAAGCCGCGCCCGACCTGGAGATCCTCCGGAGGGTGGAAATATTGAGGCAATCAGCGCTTCCTGCTCTCGCCCTACTGCCGGACCCTGCGGCACGGTATGGAATACAACGATCCGGGAGCCTCCCACTACGAGGAGAATTACCGTCGACGCGTCCTCACCAATCTCGAGCGAAGAGCAAAATCGTTCGGGTTACCCTACGGCCCGCGCCAACATCCGGCTGAATGTTTCTTAGGAATTGCGCAAAATCTGAATAGCCTGCGTTCACTCAGCTTTGAGGAATGGCTTGGCTGATTTCGGCTTTTCTTCGGCAGCATTCCACACACCTTCAGTTCATCACGTAGCCTCCTTGCCTACCGAAAGCTATCCCATGCTCGCCGGCGCCGTCGGGGCCACCAAGAGCAAATATCTGGCTGATGTCATTTGCAGCAGATCGTCAACATCGACCTGGAAACCCTCCTGCTCACAGCAAAAACGTCAGCCGGCTGCACCGCGAGCTATTGAATCGTGGCTCTTAGCCATATGACGGCGGCGGCAGCGCCTGCGTCCGGATGACCGATTGCGCGCTTTCCGAGATAACTCGCGCGTCCAAGCTTCGGATGCATGTCACTCGTCCGCTTCATTCCGTCCTCGGCTGCCTCCACGGCCGTGCGCCAAGCGGTCTTGAACGCCACGTTCGAACCGAGTTGATCGCTGAGCGTCCGGGCAGCGGGTTCCAATGCGTCAACCATGGTCCGGTCGCCGGGACGGGCCCCACCAAGATCCATGATCGCCTGAACCGCGTCCAAAAATGCGCCTGCTATGTCGGCGGCGGTCGGCTCGTCAATTGCAGACAAACGACGTGCCGCACGCATGAGTGCAGTGGCATAGAACGGCCCCGAACTTCCCGCGATCGCTTTCCTGACCCGCTCGCCAGCTTGTGACAACGCTTGAGCAACGCTTGAGAATGCAGCGTCAGGCAGGGACAGCAAAGCGTCCGCGCCGCGCCGCATGCTTGCCCCAAGGTCGCCGTCGCCAGAGATGCTATCCAGTCGCGCCAACTCGTCTTCTGCATTGACAAGCGCGCTGGCGATGCTGGCGAACAGTTGACGCAACCGCTGGCCCGATTGAGTAGCAACGGCGCGCCGACTGTCATCGGCGGGTACGGAATGGGAGGGGATGCTGATCGTCGCTCCAGGTTTATTGATTTTGCCTCCGCCTGGCCAGGCGAGCGTTTCGACCGGATGATCAAGACGCACCAGGTCGTCTGCCGTTATCGGCAAAATCGACAGCGAAAACCCAGGCATGTCGAGAGCGGAGAGGAACGTTCCGGCCCAACTGCGAACGACCGTCATGCCTTCTCGCTCAAGCCGCGCCAGCCCGGCGCGTGCCAGGATGGCGAGCTCCAGGGGCGGCGTCGATCCAAGGCCATTCACGAGGAGCGCGACATCGTCTCCACGCTTGATTTTTCCGTCGGCAATCATCGTGTCGATAACGAGATCCACCAATGCGTCCGCCGAAGCATTGGCCATCCTCTTGACACCCGGTTCACCATGAATGCCGAGCCCGATCTCGATTTCATTCTCCCCAAGTGTAAAGCCGGGCTTGCCGACCGAAGGAAGCGTACAGGATCCGAGCGAAACACCCATGGAGGAGATCCGCTCTGCCGCAGCCTTGGCGATCGCTGCGACCCTGCCAAGTGCCAGGCCCTCAGCGGCCGCCGCGCCGGCGAGCTTGTGAACCAGGACGGTGCCGGCGATGCCACGGCGGCGCTCGGCAGGAACCGTGTCACGAAGTGCTGTATCGTCTGCAACGACGACAATCTCGACCGGTATCCCCTCAGCACGGGCCATCTCGGCGGCGAGCCCGAAGTTCAACCTGTCGCCCGTGTAGTTCTTGACAATGAGAAGAACGCCGGCGGGCCCGCCAACCGCCCGGATCGCGGTAAGGACGGCATCGGCACTTGGCGAGGTGAAGACGTCGCCTGCCACCGCCGCCGTCAGCATGCCGGGTCCAACATAGCCGGCATGGGCCGGCTCATGGCCGCTGCCGCCGCCGGAGATCAGCGCGACCTTGCGGGCGCAATCGTCCGGCAGTCGGGCCTGAACGACGATGTTTTCGTCTCCCAGGAGTGCGGTTGCCGGCGACAGGGCAACAACGCCTTCCAGCATTTCCCGGACGACATCTTCCGGCCGGTTGATCAGTTTTTTCATCTTCACTCCCATAGCAATGTAAGGATTATTGGACCCCATGGGTCTGCGGCAACACCCTTGCGGTCACCCCACGGCCGTGACTTCGACGGCGGAACGCTTGCTGCGGCCGCGGTCACGCTGCGCCGCCGGGCGATGAAGGCGCTGCTCGAGGGCGCGGGCAACGAGCGAGGCCGGCCAGGCGAGCGCAAAATAAAGCAGCGCAGTCAGCGCGAAGACGGAGAGCGGCATGAAACTCTCAGACATGATCTCGCGCGAGACCAGCGTCAGTTCCGGAACCGCGATGAGGGCGCAGATGGAACTGTCCTTCAAGAGCGAGACCAGATTGATCAACAGCGGGGCAATCGTATGCCGGACCGCCTGCGGCAAAAGAACAAGCCGGAACGTCTGGAATGGTGTCATGCCGCTTGCCAGTGCCGCCTCGCGCTGGCCCGTCGGAACGGCGCTAAGGCCAGCGCGGAACACTTCGGCGAGATAGGCGCCATAGACCGCTGCAAGGCCGATCGTTCCGGCAGACAAGGCCGACAGGGTGATTCCTGCGACTGGCAACGCGAAATAGAGAAGATAAAGGATCACCAGAACCGGCACGCCGCGCGCACATGCGATATAAAGGCGTGCAATGAGCCTGAGCGCGGGATTGCGGCGACTGCGCAGATATTCGATGAGCAGCGCCAGTACGAAGGCGAGGCAAAATCCGCCCACCGTCAGCGCAAACGTCGATCGCAGGCCAACGAGCAGCCGCGGCACCCAGTCGGTAACATTGTCTGCAATGGTTTCGACGAACATCATCGCGTCTCCAGCCGGCGCTCAACCAGGGACGTGAACTGTGCAACGGCGCCAGTCAGAACCAGGTAGACGAGTGCGGCACTTCCATAAATCAGGGTTGTTTCGAAGGTCTCGTTGACGAGCTGGCGAGCGTTGAACATGATCTCGGGTGCAGCGATTGCGGCGACAAGGGACGTATCCTTGACAAGCGCAACCGCGTAGTTGCCGAGCGAGGGCAGCGCCAGTCTCAATCCTTGCGGAAACACGATCAGTCGAAAGGCGACGAAGGGCGTCAGGCCGATCGACGCCGCAGCCTCACTCTGGCCGGCGGGAACGGATAGAAACCCCGAGCGAAATATGTCGACGGTAATGGCGCTGCCAATCAGGCCCAGCCCGACGATGGCCGCCAGCATCGACGGCAGCCTGATTCCAAGCGATGCAAGGCCGAAATAGAGCAGGAACAGAAATGTCAGGCTCGGCACGTTGCGCAGCGCTTCGACATAGACGCGGATGGTCGTCTGGAGCATGCGGTTGTTCGTCAAAACGGCGGCTGCGGCAAGCGCCATGCCAATGGCGAGCGCAACGGCAAGCGCGCCTGCGGTGACCTTGACGGTAACCAGCGCTCCGGTCAACAACGCCTCAGCGATCAAGCCTGGAAGTGCATCACTCATCGGCCCCCCCAAGCTTGAGGCTTGCGAGAAATTGCTTCAGGCGAGGTGACTTCGGCTGATCAAGCACCGCCTTTGCGGATCCCTCTTCGATGATCTGTCCGCCATCCATGAAAATGATGCGATCGGCGACCTCGCGCGCAAAGGCGATCTCGTGCGTGACGAGAACCATCGCCCGCCCTTCGGCTGCCAGCTCCTTGATCACGGTCAGCACTTCACCGACGAGCTCTGGATCGAGCGCCGACGTCGGTTCGTCGAAGAGCAGGAGCTTCGGCTGCTGCGCCAGCGCGCGGGCGATCGCCACACGCTGCTGCTGGCCACCAGAGAGCCGCTGCGGCATCTCCTCGGCCTTGTGCGCCAGATGGACCTTGCCGAGCAGATCGCCTGCAAGCGTCTCGGCATCACCGCGGCTCATCCCCCTGACCTTGCGTGGCTGCAGCGCGACATTGGCGCGAACGGAAAGATGCGGCCACAGGTGGAAATGCTGGAACACCATCCCGATTTCCGCCCGCTGCGGCGCCATCTCCCGATCCGTCATTGGCTGCCCATTCCGCCTGCGTCCGATCAACTGCCCTTCGAGGCTTATCTCGCCCTCTGTCGGTGGCTCGAGATAGTTGATGGCTCTCAGACAAGTCGATTTGCCGGAGCCGCTCGGACCGATCAGAGCGACACGCTCGCCCCGGTCAAGCTTGAATGAGACATTCTTGAGGACTGTCAGGTGACCGAAGGTTTTGCCGAGATTGGCGACCTCCAGTAGAGTGTCGGCGGCCATGGTGACCTCCTTGTTCGAACGGTGGATGCGGCCGGTCGCCCGGCCGCCACTCTTGCTATTTTCCGCAGGCTGGCGGCGTCCAGCCGGCGGCGCGATCCGCACCCACCCGAAAGTTTGCGGCCGACGGCGTATAGTTGGCCTCGCTGATATTGCCGTAGCGTTTGCCGATCGCCTTCACTTCACATGAGCTCCAGAGCGCGCGAATCTCGGCGCTGAGATCAGCGGCAAGAGCGGCATTCTCCTTGGAGAGGCCAAAAACATACTGGCGGCCGAGACCGGTCAGCAGCGGAAAGTCGGGGTTATTGTCGGTAAAGGCGAGATTGACGAGACCCCAGTCAGGATTCTTCAACAGGGCATAGTCGATGACCGGCGGGTCGCCGACCAGCGCCTCGATACGCCCGGCCAAGAGATCGCGAAGTGCCGCGTCGGTGCTGTCATAAAGGGAGAGTTCCAGTCCAGGTACCCGTCGAAGCTCCGGCAGGAACGAGAAGCCCGTCATTGAGCCGACCTTGCGGTTCTCGAGGTCCTTGAGTGTGTGCCATCCAGAGGCCTTCTTCGAGGTGATGCCGTTTTGAAAGTAGCCGGTCGGATCCGTCATCGAGAGCGTATCGGCACGCTGCTTTGTCCAGGCAACGTTGCCGCCGATAATGTCGACGCGGCCGGTCTGCACGGCAGCGATCGCTCCCGACCACTCCATTGGCACCGGCTTGATCGTCAGGCCGAGCTTGTCGGCCACGATCTGAAGGATGTCACCGTCATAGCCGGCAAGCTTTCCATCGCGGGCCACCAGTCCTGGCATGTCGCCGGTGATGGCGACGGAGAGCACGTTTTCTTCGCTCAGATGGTAGGACGGATCGATGGCCGCGGCCGGACCCGATGCGAGTCCGATTGTGAGCGCCACAGCGCCGCCGAGAAATTGATGAAGTGGATGTCGCATGTCTGTTCCCTTTCGTTTCCCTTGTGAATTTCAGGATTGAACGGCCGTCGCCGGAGGCTGGTTGAACCGGGTCATGGCGAGGCCGGATATGGATGTCGGTGAATGACCTTCGAGGCAGAGCTCGGCGAGCACCGCACCGACGGCCGGTCCGAGTTGGAAGCCGTGGCCGGAAAAGCCGAAGGCGTGAAAGAGGCCGTCGACGGTCGGGCTTGGCCCGACAACCGGCAGTCCGTCGGGCATCCGTCCCTCAATGCCCGTCCAGCTTCGCAACAGCAGGACGTTCTTTAGCTCAGGCACCATGGCGACGGCTGCTGCGGCCGCCTCCATGGTGATTTCGGCGAGCGGCCGGGCGCGCAGGCGCTCTCGATCGGCAGTACCGAGGCCTGCGCCGAAGATGACGCTTCCATGGGCGGTTTGGCGGATGTAGATGCCGCCGCCACAGATGCCGAGATTTGGACCAATCAACGGGGCGATCGGCTCGGTCACGCACATGTTCGGCGCCATCACCGTCTCATCAACGTGGTCGCCGAATTGCGCGGCGATCGCCGCACCCCAGGCACCGGCAGTGTTGACCAGACGGCGCGCTGTGAGCACGATCGGATCATTGTCGAGGCGGATGGAAAATCCGCCCGTGCAAGAATCGGCGCCGATCACCCGGCAGCCCTCTCGAATGTCGGCTCCCAGCGCGCGGGCAGCGCGCGCAAAGGCAGGCGCGACAAGCCGCGGATTGGCTTGACCGTCCTCGGCGCACAAAGAGCCACCCACATAACGGTTCGAAAGATACGGAAACCGGGCGTTGAGATCGCCTGCGTCGAGGATAAGGGTATGAATGCCGTGTGCGCCAAGGAGCAAATGATGCGCAATCAGCTCGGCCATGTCGTCATCGTTGCGGGCAAGTTTCAAGTGGCCGGTGGCCGTAAACTCGCAGTCCGTGCCGATCAAACTTTTCAGGCTGCCCCAGATTGCCCGGCTCCTGCGCGCAAGGGCAAGCTCGGCTGGATGACGCCCCTGCTGACGGACACCTCCATAATTGACGCCGCTTGCCTGGGCGCCGCAGCGGCCGCGCTCCACGAGTACCACGGAGGCGCCCTTGAGGCGGGCATGGAGAGCCGTTGAACAGCCAGCAAGCCCACCGCCGATGATCGCAATGTCGAAGACCCCGGTCACGGCCCGCCTCCGGTAAGATCGGCAAGCGTGACTGGCTTGATGGGCGCCTGTGCGCGCAAGCGACCAACGGTCTCGATGCCAACGCCAGCCGCCGAAGCGATGAGTTCGGCAGCGGAAGCGCCACAAAGTCGTCCCTGGCAGCGCCCCATTCCGACGCGGCAAAAGGCCTTTATCCGATTGATCTCGGCCTCGCCTGAGGCCGCCACCGCCTGACGGACTGTCCCCGCGGTCAGGCCTTCACAGCGACAGACGAGGACGTCGTCCGAAAGCGCGGCAGCGACCCGATGCGGGAACGCGAAGATCTGATCCATCGCTTTTCGAAAACGCGCGGTCTTTGCGACCGTGCGCCGGTCACGTCCAATCTCGATCGGCTCAATGTGACCGCTGTCACGCAGCAGCGCTGCTGCCGCCAGCCGTCCACTGGCCTGGGCAGTCTCGCTGCCGCGGATCGAAAACCCGTCACCGGCAAGATAGACGTTCGCCATTGACGAGCGGCCGTCGCGATCGGCGTGGGGCAACCATTGTCTCTGAACAGGGTCAAAGGAGAATTCGAGCCCCAGCAGATCAGCGATCTGGGTTTCCGCCTTCAGGCCATGACCGATTGCCAGGCCATCGCAGGTCGCAACCTTGTCGCGGCCACGCCAATGATAGGCAATGCCCGTCACATGATCATCGGCGCCGCGCAGGACCTCGATCAACCGGACGCCAGTCAATAGCGGAACGCCGCGCCTGCGAAGCGTGGCCATGTAGAACAGCCCTTTTGTGAAGGCGGTTCGGCCCGAAGCGAGCGCAGGCAGCAGCGCCATATGGCCGAAGGGATTGCCGACTTCGAGAACCGCGACAACGGTCGCGCCCGCCTTGGCGTACTGGTAGGCGACGAGGTAGAGGAGAGGGCCGGTACCGGCAAAGACGACGCGCTGGCCGATCAAGGATGCTTCCGCCTTGAGCGCAATCTGTGCGCCCCCGAGGCTATAGACGCCCGGGGCCGTCCACCCTTTCACCGGCACGATCCTGTCCATCGCACCCGTCGCGATGATCAGATGGGACCAGTTCTGGACGGAGGGCCCGCTTCTACTGACGACATGCAGCTTGCCTTCGCATGCGCTCCAGATATGGGTCTCGGGTCGATAGTCGATCTTCGGTGCGAGCGCAGCGAAACCATCCCGAAATTCGACCGCCCTTCTTGCGTCGAAGCCGTAGAGCTCGTCGTCGGTTCTTTTGAGCTCGGCCCGTGGATGGCGGAAGATCTGTCCGCCCGGCTGAGCCGCCTCGTCGATGACAACCGGCCGCAATCCGCACTGCGCAAGGGCGGCTGCGGCCGCAATGCCTGCTGGTCCTGCACCGATAATGACTGGGGTCGTGTCCATCAGATCGCCTCCGGCGCAGTCGTCAAGAGTTCCATGTCGGCTTCCACACGGCTCGTGCAGGTCCGCAGGCGGCGCCCATCTTTGCGCCACAGCCAGCAATCCTGGCAGGTGCCCATCAGGCAGAAGCCCGCACGCCTCTCAGGAAGAAACTCAAAGTTGCGAGCGTGACCGATTCCCATCCTGATGGCCGTCAGCACGGTCTCGCCTTGCCGGGCGGTATAGGGTCGACCATCGACCATGATCCGGATCGCCTTGGCGCCAGCAGCGGCAAGTCTCTTCGGGCCGGAATGGGCCTGATCCACCATCTTCGTATCCTTCCTCCCGGATTTGATGTTGACAGGCTATGCGTCCATATTATGGATGTCAATGCTGATATAAATCCACATATGCAAGTTCAACAGAAGGATGCTCGAAACTTGAATACTACCACAGGGAGTATCTCGATGACCCGCCACAGCGAATGCGGCGCTTCGGTTCTGGCCGCCCGTTGCAACGGAATCGACCGCGTTCCGTCAGGCGTGCACAGTTCCGCGCGTCGCACACTCTTGGATACGCTCGGCGTTGCGGCGGCAGGATCGACGACGGATGCGGGCCGGGCCTCGCTCAAGGCGGCAGCCGAGATATGGGGAGACGGCGCAGCGGCCGTCTGGTTTACAAAACGGCGTCTACCGCCTGTTGGAGCGGCCTTCGTCAATGCCACCTACGCGGCCGCCCTTGATCTCGATGATGGGCACCGTAAGGCATCCGGTCATCCCGCCGCCGCGATCGTGCCCGCCGTACTTGCCATTGCCGGGTCAGCCGGCTGCAGCGCCGACCGGTTGCTTTGCGCGATCGTCCTTGGCTACGAGATTGCCGTGCGCATTTCGGCTGCGCGCGATATCAGGACGATCCGCACAACGGACACAGGACTGTGGTGTGGACCGGGTGTTGCGGCTGCCTGCGGATGGCTGAAGGGCCTGTCGACATCGGTGATTGCCAACGCCATCGCGATCGCGGGACAGACCGCGACATCTCAGGCGGCGACCGGTTGGACCAGGCTCGGCCATACCGTCAAGGAAGGCATACCTTGGGCAACGGCGAACGGGCTTCAGGCGCTGGCGCTTGCAGCCGCGGGCCATCGTGGCCCCCTCGATATACTGGACGATCCCGCGCTCTACGACCGGCAGCGTCTGCTGGACGGCTATTCAAAGACCTGGGCGATCGATGAGGCATACTTCAAGCTCTACAGTTGTTGCCGATGGGGACATGCCGCAATTGATGGAGCATTGGTTCTCGCTCAGCGACTGCAGGCGGGTCCCGACGATATCGAGGGCTTGATGATTGAAACCTTCGAGCGTGCGCTGACGCTGCCGAACCAAAGTGAGCCCCAATCGGCCGAGGCCGCACAATATAGCATTCCCTTCTGTGTCGCCTTGGCACTGGTACACGGCGAAAAGGCGTTGCTGCCGATGGACGATGCGCACCTTTTCGACAAGCGCGTGACCGGGCTTGCCCGACGCATCGGCTTGTCGAGCGCAAATGACTATTTCGATTCTTTTCCTGCCGCCACGCCGGCACGTGTGACGATGACGGCGAAGGGAAAACGCGAAACGATCGAAGTGCTGCATCCAAGGGGCGAACCGCAAAATCCGCTGACTGCGCGCGAACTGCAGGAAAAGTTCATGAAGCTCTCGTCGGCTCTGAGCCAGGAGCAGACGGCAGGTATTGTGACGGCGGTCCACGGGCTTGGCATCCATCATAATCCGGCTGCGCTGATTGAGACATTAAGCAGCGCCAGCTAGACGTTTACAATGTCGCCCGGATGTATAAGGAATTCCTCGAACTTTGAGTTTGGGGGCAACGCATGGCGAAGGACGAGATCGCGGCAACAGGAACTCAGCTGCTGGACAGGGCGGTCGCGATCCTGAAGTATCTCGGTGATGTCGGCCAGCGCGGTGCGTCGATGGCGACAATCGGCGAGGCCATGGGCCTGAAGCAGCCGACGGTTCATCGTATTGTTAGCGCCCTCGAGCGCCATGGCCTGGTCGATCGCGAGCGGGAAACAAAGCGCTACCGGCTGGGCCTTGCGCTCTTTGCAATGGGGGTGTCGGCAGCCGATGGCACAGGACTTCGTCAGCTCGCCCGCCCAGCGCTGTTGCGGCTTGCGGCTGCGACAAGCGACTCGGTGTACCTGATGGCGCGTGCCGGCTTCAACACTGTTTGTGTTGACCGCCAGCAGGGCACCTATGTGATCGACAGCCTGACTGGCCATATCGGCGGGCAGATCCCGATGGGCATAGGGCCGGCAAGCCAGGCCATTCTTGCCTTTCTTCCGCCGGCGGAAGCCGACGTCATTCTCAACACGAACGCAATGCTCTACAAGAAATTTGGCACCTTCACGTCACGTAAGATCAAGGACGCGCTTGAGAAGATCCGCGAGCAGGGATATGCGATCGACGATGGAGAACTTGTCGCAGGGATTGCCTCCATCGCAGTGCCGATCTTGCCGCCGGGCCGCGATGCAATCGCTTCGATTGCCATCAATCTCACGAGCCCCAGGTTAACGGCCGAGAGAAGGCCAGAACTCGTCGCACTGTTGACCAGGGAGGTGCGGGAGATCGAGCAGCAGCTCAATCCACTCGCCACCTGACGCCACAAGCGCAACGACAGAACCCAGAGAACCCACCGCCGGACCGGGCGCCATTAGCGATCTGCGATCCAACCGTCGCGTCATGGCCCAGCAAAGCAGCGCATCGTTGCTTATCAGGTCGTCTTGCTGCCCTATCGGAACAAGCCACAGAAGAAATAAAGCCGGAACGTCGTCACATATTCCGGCCCACTTGTTTTGACGAACGACCTATACGTGCTGCTCTTGCGTGCATCTTTCTACGGGCGGCATTGACGAAAGACGGGGACGAGGCGTTGCGGCGCAGCGGCGTTTCCGCTGCCCATCCCGGATCTCCCGGATCGAGGTGGTCTTGATGCAGAACCGCTCACCGCCGAGATGGAAGGCGATGATGTCCAGCGTCGCCTGACCTGGGGCCGAAGCTGCCGTTTTCATTCAGAACTCCTCCCACTTCGTCGCGGCGGCTGCCGTAGCCGCGCGGCCGTCAAATGCGCCGGCGAGCTTGCGCGACAGCGCCCGGGCGGGCGAGGCAACCGGCCGCATCCGCTGGCCGGCGAGGCGAGGCGTGGCCGCGGCCTCGGTCTTGAAGCGGGCGATCAGCCGCGCCAGATTGGCGGCCTCGTCGGCGAGCCGGCTGGTGGCTGCGGTCGATTCCTCGACCATCGCCGCGTTCTGCTGCGTCACCTGGTCCATCTGGTTGACAGCGATCGAGACCTCGCTCAGCCCCGTGGACTGTTCCTTGGCGGCGGTAGCGATCGAATGCACATGCTCGTTGATCTTGACCACATGGCCCTGGATCAGCGAAAGCGCCTCGCCGGTCGCCGTCACCAGCCTGACGCCGGAGTTGACTTCCCCGCTGGAGCGGTTGATCAGCGCCTTGATGTCCTTGGCGGCATTGGCCGAGCGCTGGGCGAGCTCGCGCACTTCCTGGGCGACGACGGCAAAGCCCTTGCCGGCATCGCCGGCACGCGCCGCCTCGACGCCGGCGTTGAGCGCCAAGAGGTTGGTCTGGAAGGCGATCTCGTCGATGACGTTGATGATCTGGCCGATCTCGCCGGAGGCCTTTTCGATGCGGTCCATCGCCGACACCGCATCCTTGACCACCGCGCTCGACTGCTCGGTACTTCTCCTCGCCTCGTCGACCATGTGGCTGGCTTCCGTCGCCCGTTCGGTCGAGCTCTTCACCGCGGCGGTGATCTCTTCCAGGGCCGAGGAGGTCTCCTCGAGCGAGGCCGCCTGCTGCTCGGTGCGCTTGGAAAGAGCGCCCGAGGCCATGCGCATCTCGCCGGCGCCGCCATTGATCGTGTCGATCGCCGCGCGCACCTCGCCGAGCACCGAGCGCAGGTTGGCCATCGTCTGGTTGACGTTCTGCTGCAGCTCGCCGAAGGCGCCCTGGAACGCGCCGCGCATGGTGTCCGTCAGATCGCCTTCGGCGAGGGCTGAAATGACCCGGCGGGTTTCGGCAATACCCTTGTCGACCGAGGTCACCAATTCGTTGACCTGGGCGGCGAAGCGGTTGAGGTCGGCATTGTCGTAGTCCTTGATGATGCGGCGGGAGAAGTCGCCGGCGACCGCCGCCGAGACGACCTCGCCGATGCTCGACTGCAGGTCGGCGCTCTTTGCCTGCAGTGCTGCCTCCTGCGCATTCATCTCCTGGACCCTGATGCCGTTTTGTCTGAACACCTCGACGGCGCGGGCCATCTCGCCGATTTCGTTCGTTCGGTCGGTGAAGGGTACGTTCGTCCCCAGATTGCCTGTTGCGAGCGCGGTCATGCAGTTGGCAATCCGCGCCATCGGCCGAAGCACACCTCGAAGGACGATCCTGAATGCCGTGCCGGCCAGCAGCAATCCGCCGACAAGCACGGCGCCATTTGCAATCATGGACAGGCGCGCATCGCTGGCGGAGGCAGCGGTCAGTTTGTCGGCGGCGTTCCCAGCCTTGTGCGCCAGGGCGAGCAAAGCGTCGATCGCGGAGGTTGCCTCGGCGATCCATTTGCCGGCGTCGAGCGGATAGGGCCCGCCGGAGATGCCCGCCTCATAGACTGCCTTGCGTGTGGTCTCAAAGCTGCCGAAGAATGTTAGATTGACGGCCGCCGCTGCCGCCTTGACATCGGGGTCGGCATCCTTTCGGGGGCGACCGCCAACCAGGACTGCTCGACCCGTCCCCGATGGGTGGCGAGCGTCTGCAGTGTTGCGGTGTCCAGCGCTTTCCCGCTCGATACGGCCCGGCCGATCAGCGCGCGCTCCCGTCCGGCATATTCGCTCATGGTCCAGATCGCGCCTTTGGCGTCCTGAATCTGGCTGATTTTGGTTTCTGCCGTGTCCGGAAGGTATTGCGCGGCGATTCTGAGATTCTGCGACGCCATGATCAGTGCCGTCATGGTCGGCACCCATTGCTCCGCAACTGCGCTCTCCCGTGCAGCAAGCGGGCTCTCGAGCGCGTTATCCACTTGGCGGCGAAGATCGACGACCTGCTTCCACGCGGCTTTCACATTGGCGACGGTCGTGTCGCCGGCCTTGACGGCGTCGACTTCTCCAACCCGTTGCAACGCCTCGGCCAGTGCGGCGTCGGCATCTTCCCGACGTTCCCGAAGCGCCTTTCGGGTCTCAGAAGACAGCGGGTTCTTGCCCGCAAGGGCCGTATTGGCGATGCCTCGCTCGACGGCCCAGTTCCCGGCCGCAGAAAGCAGCAGGTCGGATGTCCTGTTGCTCGATTCCACCTGCCCGGCATCCGCGAGGTTCGCCCAGGCATCGATGACTTCCCGCCCGGCCAATGCAATGGCCGACAGGCAAAGCAGCGACACAATGGCAAGGAGGCTGGTGCGTATTGAAATGGACGTTCGTTTCATCTTCATTCTCTTGGGAGGCAGGGCACAGGAACGCGTCATGAATCCTGTCCAAAGAAGCGTGAAGCCGATCGAGTCATTCGCCCGGCAAGGGTTGCGTCAAAAGCCGCAAAGGCAGCGCGCCCGGTAAAGCCATGCGCCTATAGGAGGTATGCATGCAGATAATCAACTATAAAGGTTACTAGATTGCTATTTTACGTTGTAGTCGTTGCTTTTATGCACTGGCTTCCCAGTGAGCCTGGCGATATTGTCGCGGCCCGATGAACGCTGTCCTGGCGATAACCGCACCCCATGGATTGCACACGAGCGATCGACCGAAGGTTTCTCGACGCGGGCCACTTGGTGCTGGATAGCTGCCGCATTGGCGGCGTACTGCTAGAATGGATTGTATCAAAATGAACAATCATTCACCATTTCATACAAGCATACGTTGACATTGTCGGCGAACGCGTGAAAGGAGACTTATCGACCATCATTCTCTTAAGTTGTATTCTCCGATGTCCCGCCGTCATTCTTCGTCCGCAAGATTTCCTTTCGTTCCAGTGAAGGTTCTTGCTTTGACAGCGTGTTGCGCGATCTGGATATCGCCTGCTGTTTTCGCACAGAATATTGTTTCTCCCCCGATAAACCAGGAAGATGCCAAGGGCCAGACAGCGCCAGCGGAAACGGCTGGCGAAGGGCCTGAAGCCGTTTCCGTCAAAAAGTTCGACGACTGGTACTTCCGCTGCGCGCCGTCCCGCCAACCAGCACGCACCTGCGAGATCGCTCAGGTTGCGCAAGTCATGCGTGAGGGAAAGAGCGTTAACGTCTTGACGCTTGCTATCGCATCAGCCCCGGAAATTACGACAAAAAGTAGCAAGAAGCCCGCGCCTCCACTGAGCTTGACCACGCTCGTGCCGCTGAACGTCGCCCTGCAGGCCGGCCTCTCCATCAGAGCCGAGGGAAAGCCCGTTGCCAAGCTCGCCTATCGCAATTGCAATCAGACGGGATGCTGGGCCGAGCAGTCAATGGCGCCCGCAATGCTGGCCGCGCTTTCGAAGGGGACGAATGGCGAGGCTTCGCTACGCCTGATCGACGGCCAGGACATCAACATCCGATTTTCGCTCAAGGGCCTGAAGGCGGCGCTGTCTGCCCTTCAAGCCCAAGCTTCGAAGTAGCGGGAGTCGGATGGTGAACTCGGTCCGAGCGTTTTCCGCACTGATGGCTTTGCTCGCCTTCACGGGAGGCGTCGCGCAGGCGCAGTCCCCGGCCGACGATTTTTCCCGCCGGCAGGACGAGAAGGCGCAAGCACAACGGCTCGACCGATTGAAACAGGCAACGCCTGATGAGCCGGATACCGGAGACGGGATATCCAACTTACCCGGCGGCGAAGCGACGGGTCCGTGCTTTGCCATTTCACGCGTCGTCATCGAAGGGGCAGCGAAGCTTTCTCCTCAGGACATCGATCATCTGACAGCGCCATATCAGGACCGCTGCATCGGCGTTGCCGATATCAGTGGATTGCTCAAGGCGCTGACCAATTTCTATCTCGACAAGGGGTTCGTCACCTCGCGCGCCTACGTACCGCCGCAGGACATCGCAGGCACGCGCCTGCTAAAACTGACGGTCGTCGAAGGAACGATTTCCGACATCTACCTGAACGGCAAGCCGGCCGAGCGAAACGGTGCTCTTGCCACCGCCTTCCCCGGCATGAAGGGAAAGATCGCCAACATCCGCGATGTCGAGCAAGGGCTCGACCAGATCAACCGTCTGTCGTCAAACGACGCAAAGACCTCGATGCTTCCGGGCTCCAGGCAGGGCACCTCCATCCTCAATGTCGAGAACAAGCTGGGCAAGCGTTGGCACTTGACCCTTGCCAACAACAATCTCGGTCAGGAAAGCACCGGTTACTCGCAGAGCAACGTTTCGCTCGGCTTCGACGATCTCCTCGGCCTCAACGACCAGCTTGGATTGTCTTACGGGCACTCCGGTCCTGACTATCCCTGGGGCGGCGACGGTGATGGTCGCAGCAACAGCTATTCCGGCAATGCGAGCATCCCTTACGGCTACTGGACCGTCTCAGTGAATGGCTCCTGGTACGAATACGACAGTTCCGTTCCAGGCAACTTCGGACCGATCGAGACGTCAGGTGATTCCGCCGAGATCGGGCTTGGCGCCGATCGCGTCGTCGACCGCGACAAGAATTCCATCACGACGATCAGGGGCGGCCTCACCTACAAGCAGACCGACAACTTTCTGCTCGGCAACCGCATCGAGGTCGGCAGCCGCAGATACAGTGTCGGCACGATCGGGATTTCTCATTCGCGACAGATGCTCGGCGGCGTCTTTGCCTTCGACCTTACCCTTGATCAAGGGCTCGACCTCTTCGACGCGGTGCAGCCGGGAGAACCGGGTGCCGGCACGGCCGATCCCCGGTTTTCGAAGTTTGGCGCAACCGTCAGCGGCACGCGTCCATTCGAGATATCAGGCGAGCGCTTCGAGCTTACGACACTCCTCAGTGCCCAATACTCGCCCGACAATCTCTTCGGGGCGGAGCAGATCGGGCTCGGTGGCTACAGCAACATCCGTGGCATCCGGCAGAGCGTGATCTTCGGCAACAACGGCTTCTTCAGTCATAACGAGTTTGCCTGGCGGACAACGCCCTTTGAGGGCGGCCAGGCGGCCGCGATCCTCGGTGAACTCAGACCCTATGTCGGGCTCGATTTCGGGCGGGTGTTTTCGCAACGCCGCTTCGACATTGAGGGCGGGCATCTCGCCAGTTGGACGGCCGGCGCAAAGCTCGTCGGCGGAACTTTAAGCGCCGACTTCGGCTACTCTAAAACCTTTGCGAGCAGCGTTGAAGAGGGCCGCGGCAATCTCATTTTCGCTAGCGCGACGGTGCGCTGGTAGTCAACTCCTGGAGAAAACCAAGTGCGTTTCACGAAATTCCAATTGCCTTCCTCGACCTCCGCCATTGCAGCGTTGCTGGCCGCAGCAGTTCTCCTATCCGGTTGCGGGGGACGAGAAGCCCATCCGATCGCCTCGACCAACCCCAGTGACAGTGTCTTCGACTGTGCCGGCATCAAGCGGGAATTCGAGGCGAACGAGCGACAGATCCTGACGACCGTGAAGGAGCGATCCCAGGCACAGGGCAAAAATGTCGTCCTTGGCGCAACCGGCGCTCTCCTTTTCTGGCCGGCGCTATTCTTCATGGATCCGAAGTCACCGGAGAAGGTCGAGATCGACGCGCTGCGAAACCGGAACCAGGTTCTGACCGATATCGCCAGATCGAAGAAATGCCCGGCTCCGGTCTCGAAGCTGACAGAAGTCTATAAGCGCCTGGACGACAAAGTCTCGTCGTCGCTCTCCGACAAAGCCAAGAACTGATCCCACTGACGGTATAGCGTAGAAGGTGAACCAGCGATGACACGAGCATTCAAGCGCTCCTTGAGCGATGTGAGCGGCCGGAAGGCGTCGTCTGTTCTCGCTGGAACATTTGCCCGCAAACTCCTCGCAAGTGGTCTGAGCGTCGTCATCGCGTTTCAGCCTGTGTTGCTGCGTGCCCAGGAGATCGCACCGGATGTGGGGGCGGCCGCGATCAATCGTCCAGGCGTCGGGACTGCACCGAACGGCATGCCGCTGATCGACATCGTCACCCCGAACGGCCAAGGCCTGTCGCACAACAAATACAACAGCTTCAACGTCGGCACGCAGGGCCTGATCCTCAACAACTTCAACGGCGAGGTCGGCACCTCGAAGCTTGGCGGCATCACACCCGGCAATCCCAACCTGCAGGGCAAAAGCCCGGCCTCGGTGATCCTAAATGAGGTGACATCGCAGAACCGCAGTTCGCTTCTCGGTCCGACCGAAGTGTTCGGCGGCAGGGCAGATGTGATCATCGCCAATCCGAACGGCATTACCTGTGATGGCTGCGGCTTCATCAACACACCCCGCGCCACGCTGACGACGGGCGTGCCTGATATCGGTGCCGACGGGCGGCTGAACGGCTTCACCGTCAGGGGCGGGGATGTCACCTTCGGTTCGAAGGGTGCCAACCTTGCCGCCGGGGATGGTGCCGTCGACCTCTTCGACATCGTGTCACGCACCATAAAGGTCGATGGTCCCGTCTATGGCAAGGACCTGCGGCTGACGGCAGGAGCATCCAAGTTCAACTATGCCACCGGCGAGGCGACCGCACTCGAGGCGACCTCGGGAACGCCGGAATATGCGATCGATGGATCGGCCCTCGGGGCCATGCAGGCTGGCCGCATCAAGATGGTCGTCACCGAGAAGGGCGCCGGCGTTCGCATGCGCGGCGACATGGCAGCCAACGCTGGGGAACTGTCGCTGTCATCCGACGGCAAGATCTCGATCGGCAATGCGTCGGGCAGTCAGGGCGTGACGATAAAATCCGGGTCGAGTGTTCAGGCAAACAAACTCACGTCGAAGGCGCGTGTCAGCGTCCAGGCCAACCGCGGCATCACGCTGCAGACGGTGGCAGCCGACGGTGACGTCGTCCTTGGCGGCGGCAGTGGACTGCTGTCGGTCGCCGGTGATGTCTCGGCCCTCGGTGCGATCCAGGTCTCGTCCGCTGGTGTTTCAATCGGCAATCTCGATGCGGGAGATCTCATTGACCTCGCGAGCTCTTCGGGAACGGTCGCGATCGGCGATGCCAGAAGCCGCGGCGCTCTGACGATATCGGCCGTCAGTGGTGCGATCACCGCCAATTCGCTGCTCAGCTACGACAATATCAGCCTGACGGCGGGCAGCAATCTGACCGTCGCAGGCAATGTCACGGCGGCGGGCATCATCACCGCTGATGCGTCAGCGGTGAGCGCACGTGCAGTCACATCAGGCGTCGATATTGCCGCAACCGCTGCGTCGCCGGGAGGAAAGGTTGTCTTCGCCAGCGCCGGCGATCTTAACCTTCGCGCCCGCTCCGGTTCGGTTGTCGCCACCTCGCTTGGGTCGGCCGGGCAGATCCAGGCAACGGCGAACCTTGTCCAGGCCGGGACGATCACCAGCCACGGAGCGATCGACCTTCACGGCGATCTCGATGTCAGCGGCCAGGTGCTCGGCGGCTCCGACGTCGCGATATCGGGCAACACCATCAAGGCGGGGGCAATTGTCTCGGGCGTCGACTTCGCAGCCACTGCCCAGTCGGCCTCAGGCAGTATCATCCTTGCCGCCACCGGCGATCTCAGGCTAACGGCCACGAACGATATTGATGTCGACAGCGTTCTCTCCGCACGACGCATCGACATCACCGCAGAGATGCTGCGCGGCCAGTCGATCAGTGGTCGTCAAGGAATTGCGCTCAACACCGGCGTCAATCTAAGCGGTCAGGTGCTCGGTGGTTCCGACGTCACGATATCGGGAAAGAGCATTCGCGCCGCGGCGGTCGCCTCGGGTGTCGACTTTGACGCGACGGCCCAGTCAGCCTCTGGGGATGTCGTCCTCGGCAACGCTGGCGACATGACTCTGACCGCTTCGTCCGATGACATTGCCATTGCAACGATGCTGTCGGCTGGTGACCTGAAGGCGACGGCAACTGATGACATATCGGGCAAGGCCGTCAGCCATGGAGCGCTGACCCTTGATGCCGGTGATGCCATCACACTCTCCGGCCAGTCGCTCTCCGGCTCGTCCGTCAAGCTGACGGCTGACAGCATCAACGTCGACACGCTGATCTCAGGCGTCGATTTTGCGGGCACAAGTGCTGCCGCCGCAGGCAACGTCCTCCTCGGCGTCAACGGCACCTTGTCGGTCGAAGCCACCCAGGGCTCCGTCGCCAGCAACTACCTGATCAGTGCTGGCGACCTGACGGCGAAGGCCAGCCAGAATCTGTCCTATCAAAGCCTGCAGAGCAATGCCGATGCGACGCTGTCGGCCGATACTGGCACGATCAGCCTCGACAAGACGACGCGTGCGGCAGGCGACATTTCCGTCAAGGAGACTTCCGTCGACCTCAGCAATGGCCGCAGTGGCCTCGCGACATCCGGAACGCTGACGGTCAATGCGGACACGGCCAACTTCTCCGGCAGCACGCTGACCTTCGGTGGCCTCAACGCCAAGCTGAAGGGCACTGCGAATGTCACCAACGCCATGATCAACACGGTGACGAAGTCCGGTGGCACGGGTGACCTGTCGATTGAAGCCTCGAGCGTGACGACATCAGGTTCGACGGCGCTGCTGGCTGGACACAATCTGAACTTGGCGCTCGCAGACTTTACCAATGCCGGGCAGATCGCCGCCAAAAACGATCTCAATGTCACGGTCACCGGCAATCTCACCAATAGCCCGACTGGCCTGATCTATGCCGGTGGGGACGCCAAGGTGTTTGTCGCCGGCAACCTCACCAATAACCAGGGCGCCATCCTCGTCGGTGATGACTTGGCCATCGCGGGTGAAGCCGCCACCCAGCGCAACCACGCGCTCACCAATATCTCCGGGATGATCCGGGCCGGCGGCGACCTGTCAATCCTGACCGACAACCTGACCAACCAGCGCCTGACCACGCCGACCTGGAGCAATGTCCTCGTCTCCTCCGGTGTCGCTTCCGGCTTCACCCTCAATCCTGGCGTCGCCGGGCTGCCGTTTGCCTACATGGAATCGGAGGAACAGAACATGTTCCAACTGTATCCGGGCATAGACGCGCCGCAGTTTTCCGATTACCAGCCGCTTCTCTGGTCGGTCGCGACACTCAGCGACGGCACGAGCTACCATGCCTGGACCTGGATCAGCGGAAACGGACCGACGGCCGTCGGCCCGATCTTCAACTGGATCCGGGACCGCGTTCCGAAGGATGCAAACGGCAACCCGATCCTCGATCCGAACAATCCGTCTCGGTATTTCATTGTCGACCAGGTGGTGCATGGCGGAGTACCCGACTACAGCACCACCTACACCTGGGACTACAGCGCCAATCTCAGCCAGTCGGTCTACGAGGACCGGTTCACGAGCGCATTGACGCCCGAGGCGCTAATCCACGCCGGCGGCAATCTGACCGTCGACGCAACCACGGCGACCAACGAATACAGCACCATCGAAGCGGAATTCAACGCCACCTTCAAGGGCGACAAGCTCACCAACAAGGGCATGTCGCTGAACCGTACGACGACGACGACCTGCAACGCGCAAGGCGGCTGCGAGGCCTATGACGCGGCCGGCAATCGCAATCCATCGAAGAACATCGCCAACGGCACCTCGATCGTCAGCAAGGTGGAATCGATTGGAGGAGCGTCGGCAATCGTCAGGGCCGGTGGCGCCCTCGACACCTCCCGTGTCGATCTCGACAATATCGGCGCCGCTTCCTCAGCCCAGGGAGCGAGCGTGGTGCGCCCGACCAGATTGGATGACCCCACCGATGTCCTTTCGTCGATGACATCGGGATCGGCGCTCTTTACCGTCAATGCCGCCATCGCGGGCCTATCAGGCAATGCCGGAGTGGCCACGCGATCGGCGCTGACGGCGGCGCTTCCGAACGGACTGCCCAATCCGAAGTCGGGTGGCTTTGATGGCGACGTGCCCGGTCTGTCTTTCCTCTATGAGACACGCGCGGCCTACCTCGATGTCGGCACGTTCTACGGTTCGGGATATTTCGCAAACAAGATCGGGTACAAGCCCGACCGTGACGTTCCCTTCCTCGGCGATGCCTACTTCGAGAACCAGTTCATAGACCAGCAACTGCGTCAGCTTGCGGGCCAGGGCCTCGGCTCACACTCCTTTGTGCCCGGCAGCGACGCCATCGAGCAGGTGAAGGAACTCCTCGATCAGGGCGTCGATTTTGCCAAAAGCCATAAGCTCGCCGTGGGTCAGGTTCTGTCACCCGAGCAGGTCGCGGCGCTGACCGAACCGCTCGTCTGGTACGAGAAGAAACTCGTCAACGGCATCGAGGTGCTGGTGCCGGTCGTCTATATCCCGAGCACCGAGATGGCTGAGCTTACCGCCTCCGGCGCGCTGATGGCAGGCGACAGCGTGACCATCAAGGGCGCCTCGATCAACAACTCCGGCACGATGCTGGCCAAGAACGATCTGTCGGTATCCGGCACCTCGATTGGGGCCAATGGCGGCAGCTTCAAGGCCGGCGGCAATGTCTCGCTCATCTCGTCCGGTGCGCTGACGCTCAGTGCCCAGTCGCTCGATCTCGGTGGACAGACGCTCGTCGTTCCTGGCGCATCAGTCCTGGCTGGCGGCGATGCAAACCTGTCGGCCGTCTCCGATCTGACCCTGAAGGGCGCCAGCGTTTCGGCCGGCGCCAATACTACGCTGTCAGGCCAGACCGTAACGCTCGACGTTGCCAAGGCGGAGAATGGCGGCCAGGAGAATGTGACGGGGAGTTCGGTCTCATCCGGTGGCAACCTGACGATCTCGGCCGATGACAATGTCAACGTCATCGGCAGTGCCGCAAAGGCAGGAAAGGCGCTCAGCGTCACCGCCGACAAGGGCTCCGTTAACGTCGTCTCCGCGGGCCTCGCCCACGAGACCAGCGACGGCTACACGACAACCACGTCGACGGACCAGCAGCAGTCGCAGCTCTCTGCGGGCAGCGATGCGACGATCAAGGCGGGCGACGACATCCTTGTCGCTGGTTCCTCGCTGAAGGCTGTCGGCAGTGCCAAAATCGAGGCGGGCGACGACGTCAATATCGTCGCCACCCAGGAACGCTCCGACAGCAGCTTCGGCAAGAATACGGCGTCGGCGACGACCCATACAGGGGCTGAGATCCAGGCCGGCGGATCGGTGTCGGTTACATCAGGGTCCGGCGCTGGCGACCATGATCTCAGCATCATAGGCAGCGGCATCTCTGCTGGCGGCAAGGTCGAGCTGAAGGCTTCCGACGACATCACCGTTGCCGAGGTTGAGGACAGCTCCATGCTTGACGCGTCCTGGAAGTCGGGACGCACGAAGAACCACGGCCATTTCGAAACCGAGACGACAGTGGGTTCATCCATATCGGGCGGCGATGGCATCGCGACGACCTCGGGCGGCGATACCCTGGTCTCCGCCTCCAGGCTTCAGGCGGGCAATGACGGGCATAGTGCCGACCTGACCATGAAAGCCGGTGGCGATCTGCTGATCGCATCCGGAAAGGACACGACCACAACCGACGTCGACTCGAAGAAGAAGGGCTTTCTTTCCAAGAAGAGCTCGCACCGTGAGAGCTACGACGAGACGACTGTCGCCTCCGAGCTCGGCGCGTCTGGCAACGTCAATCTGAATGCTGATGGCAATGCCGTCATCGCGGGTTCGAAGGTCACGGCCGGCGGCAGCCTTAGCGTCGAAGGCGACAGTGTTTCGGTGATCGGTGCGGAGGAGCAGCACCGGCTTGAAAGCAGTAGTAAGAAGTCCGGCCTGTTCGCCGGTTCCGGCGATGGCTTCATCTCGCTCTGGGGCAAGGAACAGAAGGACAAGAACCAGGCCTCCGAGTTCAACGTCGCCTCGGCGTTGACATCAGGCACCGACGTCACGCTCAAGGCACGCGAGACCGACGTCAATGTCATCGGCTCCACCGTCAAGGCCGGGCAGGACATCACTCTTGATGCCGCCCGCGATGTCAACATCACGCCCGGTGCGGAAAACAGCTCCGCCTCCGAGCAGGAGAAGCGCTCCGGCTTCGGCATCGCCTATAGTTCCGGCGATGGCGGCGCCTCGATCGGCATCGGTTATGGCAAGTCGGTCGACAAGACCGCGCAGTCGGCCGAGACCAATGCGACCTCGACGCTGTCGGCTGGACGAGACCTGACCATTTCCGCAGGCCGTGACGCCAATCTGCAGGCGGCGACCGTTGAAGCCGAACGCGACGTGGCGATCCGGGCAGAGCGCGATGTCAATCTCCTCTCGGCCCAGGACAAGTCTAACTACGAGCACCTGCACGAGGAGTTCTTCGCAGGCATCAGCCTGTCGGTGTCGACCTCCCTGGTGAGCGCGGCTGACAGCGTGAGCGGCGCAGCGCAGAAGATTTCCAACATCTCCGACGGCTATTCCGCTGCCAACGCGGCCTTTGCCTCGCTCAAGGCCTATGATGCGCTCGACAAGATCGCCAAGGGCGGCAACGTCGCGTCGGGGTCGCTCACCGTAGGGTTCACGTATCAGAAGGAAAAGGAGGCTGCTCAATCCTCTGTTCCGGTCCTGACGGACATAAGGGCAGGGCAGTCTGTCACGATCGAGGCAGTCTCCGGGGATCTGACCAGCCATGGAGCGCAAATCGCTGCAGGTTACGACGCGAATGGAGAAGTCGTTGCGTCCGACGATGACAAAGCCGGCGATATCACGCTCAAGGCTGGCAAGGACATCATTCTCGAAAGCGCCGAGGCGACCAACAGCTCATCGACGAGCAACACCTCAGCAGGCGCAAGGTTCGGCGTTTCGGCCGGCGTCGGCATCAAGGGTGTAACCGCCGGACTGACCGGTAGCGCCAGCGCGGCGGCCGGCAAGTCCAACGCCGATGGCACGACGCAGGTCAATAGCCACGTCAACGGCACCGGTGACATCACCCTCGAGTCAGGAAACGATACGCGTCTTGCGGGCGCAGTCGTCTCCGGTGATACGGTGACTGCCAATGTCAGTGGCGATCTCACGATCCTCTCCGTTCCCGACACCGGGGCAAGCTCCAACCATTCCGCGTCCGGAGGCTTCAGCCTGGGCGGCGGCCAGCTCCTTTCCGGGGTGCAGATCGGCGGCGGCAGCGGCTCCGGCGAGACGAACTGGATCACTGAACAGTCGGGCCTTGTCTCCACTGGGACGATGGATGTCACCGTCGGCGGCAATACCCATCTGGGTGCCGGCAAGATCATCTCCGAATCCGGAGACCTGATCCTCGATACCGGCACCCTGACCTATGACAATTTCGAGGGCCGCAAGGGGTACGAAGGCTTCAGCGTCGATCTCGGCATCGATCTTTCCAGTGGCAAGGACGAGAACGGCAACTCCACCACCAACCACACGCTGGAGGGATCCTATCAGCTCGACGATACGCGCCAGACGGTTCGCGCCACCGTCGGTCCGGGCAACATCGTCATCCGCGACCAGCAACAGCAGGCCGCTCTCGAACAGGACGGCAGTTCCACGCGCCCGCTCGATGAGCTCAACCGCGATCCCGACAAGGCCTACGAGATCACCAAGGACAAGCATGTCGATCTCGATTTCTATCTGTCCAGCAACAGCCTGCGGGCCGTTGGGAATGGTATCAAGGAGGCGATCGAGCCCGGCGGCTTTATCGACAAGTATCTCCTTGGCAAGGAACTGACTCCGGAAGAAATCGCAAATATTAAGTCCGGCCTGGACGCACTTGCGAACGGAGGATCCCTCGGAGGCTGCACCCAGCAGCAAGGGTTCAACCTGTTCAACCTGATCGTGAGTCCAGCATATGCGGGTGACTTTTCCACGGATTGCACGATCCGTCAGCGGGACGGTGAGATCATTCATCTCGGCATCAAGACCTACCAGGACTGCCAGGATGCCATCTATGTCTATCTGAACACGATAGAAGCTGAAAAGCGCTCGGATATCCTGAGAAACGCTGGCTTTGCCTTCGTCGTTGATCATCCCCTCGACGTGGAAAGCTGGGTAAAGAACGACTGGCTGCGCGACGCCATCAGGAAACTCGATGGTGATGACCCGAATGGAGCGAATGCCAAGGCTTACGCTCAAGGGCAAAATGCGGCCGCCCTCGTTGGCGAACAACTACTCGGCGAACGCTCGAAGATCTGGCAGGACACCTCGATTTCCTGGAGTGTCAAGATCGATCGATTGGAGGCTACCGGCCTCGACATTAACACCATCATCGCGATGGCGATGTTGGGTGGGGCCGCGACAGGTGCGGGGATGTTTGGCAGCGTCGCTAAACTTCAAGATCACTATGCTCGACATGGAAATGATTTTGGTGCCAAGAGCGCTGCGGAATACCAAGCCCAAGCGAAAGGGTTCTTAGAAGGTCCCCCGTCTCCTGGAATACTCGAGAAGACCCGAGCTAACGGTGATATTGTCCGTTACAATCCGGCGACGGATGAATTTGGTGTCGTCTCCATCGGCGGGGTCATTCGAACATATTATAAGCCGGATCCTGCGGTTCACGGAAAAGGCAGCAACCTGGATTATTTCAATGCTCAATGAACAGACAAACTCACAGTGCCCAGTATGTGGTTATCCAGACTTGGACGAGCCCCCGTATGACGATGGGGGATTTCCAACGTATAATATTTGCCCATGTTGCGGCACCGAATTTGGTTATGACGATGCCAGCAAAGCTCATGCCCAGCTTCGCGAAGACTGGGTAAAAAATGGGATGGTCTGGTGGAGCAGTAATGTAGACCCACCTTTGCGCTGGAATCCGCTAGCTCAGTTAAAACACGCTGGTTTCGAGAATCCTTGATGGTTGGCCCCGATCCATGCGCAGGCGGCGTTGGCGTCGATTGGCGGAGAATCGAAACGTCGTCGGCAGAAGCCGTTCCTAAAGTTCGGCCTTGCCATTTATCCAACCCGTCACGCGTCGTTTGACTTGGGAAAGGCCAAGATCCTCTACGCGGCTTGAGGCGTGCACCCGCGTCTTCTTCCCTCGAATTTTACGGGCTCGGTACGGCGACACCTTGATCAGCAGGTTTTCGGCATCGCTATACATCGCGTGTGCGGCATCCTGCTTTCCGAGCGAAGCGTCGCGATCGTTGTCGGTTCCGGTCTTTTTACCTTGCTGTGAGAATACCGGCTCGGCCCGCAATCACTCGTGGTCGGCCAGGAAATCGTTGGTTAGCAACGCCGCGCGAAACGGCATTATCTGGCCTGTTGGAGACAATCACTCGAGGAGCGATTGCGCACCTGGTGGTCGTTTGCAAAGCCGCGGCGTCAGATAATGATCGAGGGTCCGCCTATCACAAACTGGCGGGCTTGCCGGGCGCGCGAGCCAAAAAGATTGATAAGTTGCAGGTTGATTAATGGACATAAAGGGAACAAAGTAAGGCAAGTCACCGCTTGTCCACCGGCTTTCCACAGGCCTCACACAAGCGCAATGTGGAAAGCAAGTGCAGGTGCGCGCGCGACTCGACGTCCGCGCCAGTTGCGCTAGAACGGCCGCTTGTGCGGCATGGATGTCGGAGAGTTGAGGGACCGCAATGCAGTTCGATCTATTTCCCGAGGTGGACGAGCTCGTCGAAGTCAGTGCGGACGCGCCAGCCAGTTCGGCGTCGCCGCGCTTCGTCTGCTGGACGAAGATGCAGGCTGAAGCCGGCCAGGACCTCTCCGACATCTTTCGTCGAAAGGAATACGAGCGCAAGGCCGGCAACGGCGTCTTCTTCTGGGGCATCGGAAGCTCGATGGACTTCTCCCGGCTGCGGTCAAGCGACCGGGTCGACCTTGTCTTCTCCACCATGCTGTCGGCGCCGAAGTCCGAGGATAAGAACCCCGAAAGCGTGCTGGTCTGGCGCAAGTATGTGAATCCCGTCGGACAGGAAGTCGAACTGCCTCCGCACGTCCTGCTGTTGAGCCGAGCGACCACGAAGCTCGGCCCAAAGAAGCGCCACTACGCTCTGGTCTGCTATTCGGACAGGGAACTGAGGCTCGGCGACGACGGCAATTTCGATCCGACGATCTATCGAAACGCCGGTCCGAACGGTGGCAAGGTCGGATTCTCGCAGGTCACCTCCCTGCTCGAGAAGACCTCGGAGGCTTCTACGCCGTCGCGCTATCGCGTCAACTTCCGCGCCGAACTCCGGCGTCCGTTTGTAGTGAAGCTCTGCGATCCCGTCCTGCTCGAACCGGAGGACCGCCGCCGCGTCGACGATCACAGGGCAGGGGAAACAGCAACGTGGCTTCGGTTCGCAACCCAGATCCGTGCGGGCTCCTCCTCCGTCCTCAACGAGCCGGCCGCTCGCCTCTGAGTAGGACACCGAAGGGCTGCGCGAGCTTTGCCGAATAAGCTGACTTCACGATCCGCGGCGGGACCTCGTTCGCCGGACCGACGTAGTCCAATAGGCCCTTGTCCACGCGGCCCTTTATGTATCCGCCAGCGTTCTTGCCTTCGCTCGGGCCGATGCCGACGACGTAGCGCGTGAGGTCGACTTCGAGATCGCCGGGGACGATTTCATTGAGCACGAGGGCGTACTTCGATCCGCGGACCTCGATCCCTTCCGGGATCGGCTTCCAGTTCTCTCCGTCTTCCGAATACTCGTCCGCCACGGCCGACATCGAATGGTTCGACTTGATGAGTTCCATCACGAGCCGGACGTCGCGACCTTGTTCAATCCGGTATTTGGCGAAGGGCTGCAGCTTGGAGATCGGGTGCATCGTGCCGCCGCCGTAGCCCCCGAAGCTCATTCCTGCGCGATCGAACTCCTTGTTCTTTCGCACGAGAATGTCCTCGAAGGATTCGGATGCATGCATTCCGACCTTCATGAATACGATCGACTCCATCCCGTTCATTCTGAATCCTCGCTTTCGATCTTGTAGTCTCGTGGATCCGCCATTCCGCGTCCGATGTGCGCTATCTCTCTGACGAACCGGGCCTCGAGATGCTGGTCGCGACCGTAGAAATCCTTCTTCTCGTCGGCGGTCAGTGGCTCGTTCTTCAGTTCGAACTTCTCCACCTTCCTGAAGATCATCGCGCAGGATGCCAGCCGGGAGCGTCTTCGAGGTGGTAGGTGTGCATGTGCGGCTGCATTTCGACGACGGCCATGCCAAGTTCGATCGCCGCCTTCTGCGTCATCCGCAGCACCAGACCCGGCCACGTCTTCGTGTCGTCGTCGGCGATGGCGACCACGCCCAGTCCTTGGTCTGTCAGGAGCTGCGCACCGCGCCGCAGGAAGGAAACGACGCTCTTTCCGTCGTTGTACTGTCCCCAGGGCGGGTTGATATGGAAAGCATCGAAGGATTCGAGGAGGGTAGGGTCGAGGGCGTCGGCAACGTTGTAAAGACGCGCCTCCATCCGGTCCGCGAAGTTGTTGTCTAGGGCGAACCGATTGACCGAATTCACCATTCGCTCGTCGAAGTCGAGGAGGAGGAGCTTGCTCGGACCGTAGTCGAGGATGCCTTCGTTCATCAAGTGCGCGATGGAAAGCCCAATCGCGTCTCCGTCGCCGACGAAGACAAGTGACCGATCATCAAGCTTCCGGCACAGGTACTCCGCATACACGACCATGTCGCCGACTTTCATGTAAATCTGGTCAAACTCCCGGATCGGAGGAGGGCGGTTCTGGACGACGTCCGACAAAGCGTTGAGGGCCAAACGAAGGTCGAGCGCCTTGCGTCGCGGCTGCCCCTGGCGGCGGGCCCGGCGGTTGAACTCTGGCAGGCGCAAGTCTGCCACTATAAGCCGCTGATCGAGCGGATCATCGCCCAGACCGAGCGGCGGGTCCTGGCCGGGGAGCCGGTCCCGGCCGGCGAGAAGCTGGTGAGCCTGTTCGAGCCGCATGCCGACATCATCGTAAAGGGCAGCCGCGACGTCGACTACGGCCACAAACTCAATCTGACCACCGGCAGAAGCGGACTGATCCTCGACCTCGTCGTCGAAGCCGGCAACCCGGCCGACAGCGATCGCTTGCTGCCGATGCTGGAACGCCACATCGCCTTTTACGGCGAGCCGCCGCGTCAGGCGGCGGCCGACGGCGGCTATGCCAGCCGCGAAAATCTGAGCGGAGCCAAAGCCTGCGGCATCCGCGACATGGCCTTCCACAAGAAGTGCGGCCTCAAGATCGAAGACATGGTCACAAGCCGCTGGGTCGATCGCAAGCTCAGAAACTTCCGCGCTGGCATCGAGGCCGGCATCTCTTGCCTGAAACGCGCTTATGGATTGGGGCGCTGCACCTGGCGCGGGCTCGACCACTTCAAGGCTTATGTCTGGTCCTCGGTGGTCGCTTACAATCTCGCTCTCTTCGCCCGCCTCAGGCCGACCTGACACCCCTCATCCGGCAGCGTTCAGAGCACACCCGGCGAGCGGCGGCCGATACCTCATGACCCCATTGCCGCCAGATCGCGCTTCGCGCCATAACCTGCAGGGTTCTGTGCCATCACCCGTCCCAACAAACATCCTTCAGTGGACAAGCAACCTTGAAAACCCCAGAAAAACAGGCGTTGGCGAGTAGCAGAGACGCTTGCGCGCCTCCGCTCTCTCAGAACCGTGCGTGAACCTCTCAGCTCACACGGCTCCCATCAGGCAAACGTGCCGATCAGACCGAGTTGCCAGTGCACGAAGAGATCGGAGCGCTGCTTGACGAGCCGTTGTAAGAACCGACTTGCCCGAGCCTTACCCCTGCCAAAGCGCTTGAACTTCCGCCTTGCCCACGCAAGCACCGTCTGATTGACGTAGCGAAGTATGGGCTGCAGCTCCGTTGGTGCGTACCGTCCATAATAGCTGATCCACCCCCTGAGGAGCGGATTGATCAGCCGGGCGATGTCGTCCAACGAGAGCTGCGTCTGTCGGCGGATGTGCAAGTCCCTGATCTTTTCCCGCATCGCTTTCAGCGCCGAGGAACTGACCGCTGGTGTGAAGCCGCAAAACAGTCGCCCGCTTTGCGTTCCCCATACCGCGCGCGGTCGGAAACAATATCCGAGGAAATCGAACGTCACGTTCGGATGTTGCCCTCTGCGTTTGGAGTCTCTGCAGTAGACGATCTTGGTCTTCGTCGGGTGCAGTTCCAGTTGGCATTCCGCCAACCTCGCCTGAAGCGCAGCCTTGACGGCTTCTGCCTCCTGCTCGGTCCGGCAGTGCACCAGCCCGTCATCCGCATACCGACACCATGGGAGGTCGGGATGTGTCCGTTTCATCCACAGATCAAACGCATAGTGCAGAAAAAGATTTGAAAGAATCGGCGAAACTACGCCCCCTTGGGGAGTTCCGCAGTTCCGTTCAATCCTCTGTCCATCCTTTTCCATGGGCGCTGTCAGCCATCTCTCGATGTATAGTAATGCCCATTTGCTCTTTACGTGCCTGCGAACTGCCGTGAGCAAAAGCTCGTGCGAGATGTTGTCAAACAGTCCCTTAATGTCGAATTCTAGAACCCAGTCATATTTCCAGCACCGCTGACGCGTGACCCCCACCGCATCCAGCGCCGATTTTGCCGGTCTGTAGCCGTAGGAATCTGGCAGGAATATCTGATCGAGCTCCGGTTCGATGAGCTGCTTGACCACCATCTGCGCGATCCTGTCGCTCACGGTGGGCACACCCAAAATCCGCTGGCCCCCACTCTTTTTCGGAATGGGGACGGCACGCACCGGTGGCGGAAAGTAGCTTCCCGAGCTCATCCTGTTCCAGATCCTGTAGAGATTCCTCCCCAGGTTGGCTTCGAATGCCTCGATCGTTTGCCCGTCCACGCCAGCCGCACCACCATTGGATTTGACCGCTTTGTAGGCTTCGTACACCAGCCGCTTATCGATCATAAACGGCTTGTCTGTCGCATCTGTCGTTGTCATCCTGTTGCCAGTTGCTTCGAAAATACGACCACCTGATCCGACCCCTTCGCTCCAGCCCCATTACAGGACCTTCGTCACTACTACGGGTCGATCCGCCCCAACTTCCTGCATCGGTACTCTCGCCTCACGGTGGTGTGCCGCTTGTGCTTCTCCCTTGGCATCAGAAAGCTGGTTCCTGCAGTTCCGCGCAAAAGCCTGCATCCGGCTCATGCCCCCTATACGCCGTCCACTGTCCGCCCAGTCATCAGGCTTCCGACGGACTTGTCCCGAGAGATCCATACGCCCTCGGTTTTAGTGGTATCAAAGAGTACTAACGACGCGTCATCGAAGGGTTTGCTTGCGCTCATCTTCCGGATGCCTACCTGCCCCGGATCATGTCCGCGGCTTTTGACCCAACGCTAACCACCATGGCTCTTCTACCACAGCAGCTTGGGCTGGTTTGAGACCCGCTCCTGAAAGCCGATCCCGAGGGGCCTACCCTCATCTTTCACGCAGCTTCTCAGCATGTTGTCAGTTCTCCATCGAACCTCCTTCTGCTTGCTGCAGCACACTATGGACGGGCACTAGCTAGACTACCGCTATGAGGGCAGGCTCTCCCGCCGCTGCCGGCACCGCAGCCTCGGCCTCTTCCACCTTGAATTCCTTATAGCAGGCGATCAGTGTGGGGATATCGCAGGAAATGCCGACGTAGAACTTGGCCTTCTTGTTGACGACGTGGTTGTAGAGTTTTGCGGCCCGGCCGCAGATGGGCGCCTTCAAGGTTCTCGACCAGCCCGCAGCAGGCTTGGTTACCTGGATTGACGGAGAGGCCGGCGCCCTCCTCAAAATGTTCGGCGGCATCGACAAAGTGATCGAGTGCACGGCAAAAATCGCGAGTCGGGCGATTGTCAGGTTCTGGAAAACCTAAACCAAGAGTCAGCCTTGCTATCACGGCGGACAGGAAACACCACCGGGTCGTCCGACTCGGGACCCAGACCTTGCGCCTGTCTGAGCTGCCCGAGACTGCGCGTCCTTCTGCAGTGGCGATAGGCCCGCCTACCTCTTTAGGCTTATTTGCATCCAGATCACAACTCGCAAAGATTGTAGATGCGAGGCGCAAGCTTATTCTTAAATAGGGGCCTTTCAACGCGCTGTGGTTGCGTTGAGGCTCTCTCCGCTTCATTGTTTCGGAAAGACAATTACCTCGATAGTCAAAACGATATATCAACGCAAGTATGTTTTATACATAGAAACGTCTTACAGATCTGACCCTATTTGCATAGAGTTTCAACTTATACGATAATTAATAGAGCTTGTTAAGTGTAGTTTAAAGTGTAGCTTGCTGCCTCTGGGCTCAACGATAGGGGGCAATTATGGGCGTTCTTGAACAATATCCGGAAGTCGGAAATTTCATTGATAAAACGGATTCTTATACCCTGTCCGCCAATCAGATAAACTCAGGCGGGCACGACTATCTTATCGTCACGCAGGTCGGAGAGTATGATTCCGGCCAGTTGCTATTCGAAATAACTAACCGGGGTTTGGTTTTAAAAGAATCCGATAACTCGGTCATCATTGGTCCGAGAGACACGTTCTCTCCGGCTGCGGCTCTGCAGTGCGAGGTCAGTGATCCAGGTGATATCAAGGCGGTGTTTGATGAATGTCTGGAATCCGTCAACCAATTTTCTTCGGCAACGGGACCAGACGGGGGAAATCTTGCCTGCGTTTGGGCAGTGAGGCATATAGCGAAAAACGCCCTCGGTCGTTGGATCACACGCACCGACGGCACCGCGGTTTTTGACCCGGAACTACGGCGATGCTTTGGCTCGAATATAAGAGAACGCGACGTTCCCGCTGGCGGGATCATCATATCGCCGACTGAGGGATCGAACATTGGTCACGTGGGCATCCTTGGCCCTGTTACCGGTGACGATAGCAGGCTGATCTACTCAAACTCAAGCGCGGCGGCGCTCTGGAAGCAGAACTTCACATTGAAGAAGTGGGTAGCCCGCTATCACGACATGAAGGGGCTCAAGGTCCACTTCTATCCCGTCCCTGTCTACGTGGATGGTGGTTCGGCCTGATCATCAGCGGTCAGAGGCGTTAACGTACGGAGGGAATAATGATTTCGTCTCGCTTGAGTGGCGCTTTCGTCATCACGTTGGCGACGGCACAGATGATGGCGCCTGCAAATGCAAGCGGGCAGGATACACTTTCGAAAGCGACAACGCTTCCAAGTCAGGCGACGAATGATCTAATTCGTAACCTGCCTGAAGTGGGTGCAAAGGTTTGGGCGTCGGAGAAGCCCGCGTTCCGCGATCTTGTGGTGGACCAGAACAATCTGAACGCTGCTGGACAGCAGAAACTTGAAATGAATGATGGTCAGCAAAAGACAGTACCATTCGTCGTACCAAATTCGATGATCATCAAGTTCGAATCGGACGTCACGCCCGCTCAAGTAGATGACTACCTGAAGTCCAACAATCTCCCGGTAATTCAAAAATTCGAGAATATCGGCGCGGTCCAGGTCAAAACCGATATTTCGAAATATTTCCAGAGTGAGATCACGGACAAGAACGCGAACGAGTCCATTCTCAGAGGCATGAATCAAGCAATCGACAGCTTCAAAAAGGACCCACGCGTCCTCAGCGCGACGCCGGACGTTTTTCTATCAGACAAAGCGGCAGACGACGTCGATGTTCGGAATATGATCGAGCCCACCGATGTAATAACCGGCACGTTGGGTGCGGCGTTAGCGCCGACGATCGACTGGGGCGTCAAGGATATCGAGGCAGACAAGCTTTGGTCTATGCCAGGCGCCAATGATGGGATCATATTCGGCGTGATGGATGTCGGATTTTCGCGGCATGAAGACCTGTCGTTTCTTGAGTTCCCCACGGACACCCATGCGGACAATCACGGCAACCATGTTGCGGGAATTGCGTGTGGACTACACAATTCGAAAGGCATCGAAGGCGTCCTGCCCAACTGCTTTGTCCGGGCGCGTTCGGGCGACGTCTTCTTCCAGTCCGGGGCCCAGACGCCCGAATTGCGCTTTGTCGTTCTCTTTAGCCAGATACTCGCGACCCTCAACAACTTCGTCGGTGGTGAAGACGACGTCTCCACCTACAACGTCAGTCTGGGCTATAATTGGCGGAGCAACTTTGGGATCAATCCAGATCTCCCTGAATCGGGCGCATGGCGTTCGCTCGTGGAATCCCAAGGCGTGATCCTGGTGTCCATCCTCGAGGCAGCCAACAAAGACGGGAAGGTGATTTTTTCCGCTGCCGGAAACGACAGCAAAAAAGGTGAAACACCGATCAGCGCGCAGTATGCCAGCCCGTTCAATTGGGCGGCATTGGCAGCGAGAGACAAAGGTATAGAAAACGGCGTTATAGTCGCTGCGCACGACGCGGCAGGCAAGCGCGCAAACTTTTCGAATGTCGATGCCGACATTTCCTGCCCTGGTGTCGACGTCGTAAGTTCGCTGGCCTTTGACGGACAGAGCAACCCTTCAAACTCCTCCTACGGAAAGATGAGCGGTACATCCATGGCCTCGCCATATTGCGCTTCCGCTCATGTCCTGTTCCGCTTGATCCGGCCCGAGTACACCGGCGTGGAGGCAGTTAAATGCATGGTTTCATCAGGTGCCTCCGGAGACGCCGCGGCACCGATGCTAAAGCTGACAAAAGCGCTGGCAAAATGCCCACCTAAAAGCTGATCGTCGTCTCTTGAATAAGGAGCTGAGAACAGAATGAACGCGCCTCTGGTTCCGGATGACATCGAGCTTGAGAAACGAAGCGACAGTCTCGTCTTCGAAGTAAAGAGAAGTGACGGTACCGCGGTGACCGAAGCCGAGTATCAGGCCCTTCGGCAGCCGTATCCGCCATTTCCGAGCCCGACTGCTTCCACTGATCACGAACTAGAGGCGCGGCTGGCTCGACCCTACAGGATTTGTGCTGAAGGGGATTCTTGGGTGAATATCCTCTGGCCAATCTCGAAGGTCAGGGGTTTTAACGAGAGTTTCGTCGATATCATCGAGAGTGATCAACGTTGCTTTGTAAACAACATCGGGTGGCCGGGCGATGAGTTCTCGGACATCGTCGCGAAGGAGCAGTATAAGGGGCCAATCCAGAGCGGGGTTTTCGGCTTCTTCATACTCTCTGGCGGAGGAAATGACTTCCTCGGCGGGCGGAGCCTGGCGCGGTTTGTAAAGCCATTTTCGACAGGTGGCGGGGTAAGCGATCCTTGGGCCTATGTTCGCAGGGACAACTTGAAGGCAATTTTTGCTGAAGTTGCTGCCGGTTATCAGCGGATCATCGACAACGTCCAGACATGGAGCAGAAATACGCAAATTCTGCTCCATGGTTATGACTACGCGTTACCTCGTCCAGGTGGCCCGTGGATGGGTACGCCGTTCAGCGCTCTCGGCTATAACATCGGCGATCCTATAGTAGCCGCGATCATCCGCGTCGTCGTTGACGAGTTTTACGATCTCCTATCGGATTTTGATCGTCGGGAACGCAACGTTCATCTGATCAACGCCAGGGGATGCTGTGCCGGGCACTGGCATGACGAACTTCATCCGGACAAAAGCGCAGCTATCAAAATCGCGCAGAAATACCTTGAAAAGATGGCGGAGCTAGCTCCGGTGGCTTGAGCCTTCATAAGGGCGGGCAGGTAATCTGCTTTCATCTTGCATTAGGGAGACGATACTCGGCCTGGGCCATAAAGTCACGGAGGGACGACGATGAAACTACAAATGGCTGCGGCCGTTACCGTTGTGGCGGCGCTGATCGATCCGGCGCTAGGGCAATCTTTCAAAATATGCACGCCTGAAGGTGATGGAACCTTCACGCCTAATTTCAACGCTGTGCCGAGTATGGTGGTGCATAGCGACGCAGTCATGGACACGAAGCGGGGCGATATTGGACTCGGCGGCACCGCTTCCGAACGAGTCTTTTCGTTCAGCCGAACCATCTCCGCGGTCTTGGCAAGTGCCGGCGGTGATACTAGCCCTGCCGCGCAAAAGGAGTTCGTGAAGTCGATGCTAGCCACGTTTGTTCCGGCCGAGACATTGCCGCTGAACACCAAAGGTGGCGTCGTGATGCCACTTGACGCCCGTGGGGAAGCCGCAGCTCTCGATGCTGAAAAAATGTTGAACGAGAGTAGCGATCAAGCAATGAAGCCGCTGGCGGTATTCAACCGGTTTGATCTCGCTCCTGACAACTGGGCCCATTGCGGTGAGCATCGTATCATTTACGCACGTCAGCCCCTGGCCGATGGGCCGGGGCGTTTCCTTCTAATTTTCGAGGCGATGGTCCCCAACCCAAAGCCGTCGGAGGGTAAGGAAGGGTGCAGACCCGTGGCCGAGTTCTGGGCGAATCTGTCCGAACCTGGCTTGTCGCCGACGGAGTTGGCTCGCCGCTTATCGGCATTTTACTACGAAGGTAAGACCTCGCCAGCCCTCGCTGCTCCAGACCTGCTTAGGCCGGTTGTCGACTACCGCAACTACGGCGGCGACGGCGGGCGCGGCCAAGTTAGAGCCAATGCATTCAATCCACCTCCCTGGCAACTGCGAGAGTGGCTGACGCAACGTACATTCAACCCTGCTCCAGCGTCGCTTCCTCTGACTTTCGTACCAGTGACCGCAAAAGATAATCCTCTTGCGGAGCTCTACCGTGACGATCTGTTGGGAACCACATTCTTGACCAAAAATCCCGCAACTGCCGCAAACCTTCTGCACGGCCAGTTTCTGCAATCGCTGACGAGCATGATCGCGCTGCGATTGTTGAGCGAGACGACCGCGCAACATCAGTTGCTGGTCAACGAGCTAAATCTTTATCATCTCGGAACAGGCGTCGCTGCCGAACTTACACCTGACAAGGTCCTCTTAAATACCATAGCCCTCGGTAATGAAGATAAGTTCAACGAGTTCCAAAGTACTTCCCAAGGATTGTCCGATGCGCCGGGTGATGGTGGTGCCAGCCTATTGGTCACGCAAATGCTAGATCAAGTCGGAAACACTGCGAGCCCATTCGTGAACCCGCAGCGTGGCCAGATTTTATTGAACCGTGCGCGTGCTGCGACCTGTGCCGGCTGTCACATGACGGCGTCGCGGTCGGCAGGCGGAGGCTTCGCCGGACCGGGCGTGGTCGTGCTTGAAAAGCCAAACGGAACAGTAGTGCGTTGGCCGGACGTTGATCCGGGTGGATTCGTTCAAGTTAGCGAATCACGCGCCCTTTCGCCAACACTTACCGATGCATTTCTGCCGTTCCGCCGATACGTGCTCGCTCGGTACCTATGTAACGCACCGGAACCAACGCCCCCAGAAATCGGCTATGAGCCCTATGGAGATATGCCGGCACCTCGTACTGTCGCGGCCGCGGTCGGTGAGGGGCTTGTGGAAGAAACTGCGCAGGGCGGATATTTTGTGGAAGACCTCGTTCGTGACTTCGCGGCCGGCGCGGGTGTCTCGCAGCCGATCGCTACTCCCAACGCAGCGGAAACAACCTCACGGGTTCACCAGTCGATTGAGGCGCTAACGCCTGAGCAACTTTCCGCCTTGCGCGAAAAAGTCGGTAACGCGATCGCGATTGCCCGCAATATCGAACTACAGCGATCTGGCGCCTTCGTTGAGACGCGGCGACCGCACTAAGCTCCGCTGCTCCCGCCTGAATGTCGGTAGGCGGTGCGTTGACTATGCGCAGACATCCTCAGGGCCTACACCAATCTCCTTCAACCACTCCATCACATGTGGCAGGCCGATAAAGGTGTAGATACCACCAAGCCCACATTCCAGCCTCGGTTCTCTGGGAAGTGGAGGTACGCCCCTCGATGCGATTCCGACCAGTAAGCGCCCTACCGCTCATAGACTCCAGGAAAACCGGACCGCCGCTATCGCCGCGGCAAGAGTCCTAACGCCGTGATCACGCCGGTCAGCACCAAGGATCAGAACGCGCGAGGCCAAGTAGATGCCTCTGAACCGCCTCGAGCTCACCCGATATGGAAAGTTCACCGACGGCGTTCTCGATTTCGGCGACAAGCCGCACCTGTCGCCTGACCTGCATGTCGTCTACGGCCCGAACGAAGCCGGCAAATCGACATCCCTGGACGCCATTCTCGATCTGATATTCGGGATAGGAACCACGAGCCGGTACGGCTTCCTGCATCCATACCCGACAATGCGGATAGGCGCGAACATCACCGTAGCGGGAAACGACCGGGAGTTCCTACGCATCAAGCGGCCCCAGAACAGCTTGCTGGACAGCGAGGATCATCGAAACAGTCTGGACGCCGCCTCGGCCGACGCCTTCGAAGCCGCTATGAAGACGGACGACCATCTGACGTCACGGCGACTGCTGTATTTTGCCGAAGTAGGCAAGCTCCATCAGCTCGGCCATCGACGGGCCGCCGTCGGCGCGGAAATCGACACCTGTCGCAACCGACTGCAGCAAGCGTCGTTTCCAACCGCCGCCGAAGTCCGTGAATTAACTCCGGCAATGAACGCCGCATGCACATGGGAATAGGTTGATCATTTCAGAACGCCGCTTTCAAACACAACTCGACTCATACTAAAACCTCGGCAACTTCACCATCTGGGGTTTTGCTAAAATGCATTTCGTTACAGCGATGAGCAAATGGGTTGGAAGGAAGGCGGTTCAGGCCCGCTGGACGATCGCTAGCATTGTTCTAATCGTCGTTTCTCTACTTTTATTTGGCTTCGGTTTCTTCACGAAGACACCGAGTAACGTGGCCACTGGATCTAGTCAGTGGTTCGGAAATCTCGCTTGGGAGTTGGGTAAGCTTGGGCTTTCTGGTGGCGTTGTCGCGACTCTCCTGCGAATGCTAAACTCGATCAGCTTCTTTGAGGAGGTTTGGAAGTTTGCTTGGTCGGATTCCTATCTAGCAAAACGAAATGATATCGAAGATCTTTGGGAGAGGCTGACGGCGTTTCGATACCTTCGATTCTCCAACCTTCATGAGACCGAGCAGCGAGAGTTCCTGGAGCGACTGAAAGGTGCGATCAGGCAGGGCATGGGGCACGAAGAAAATCAATTTGTGAGAGGGATGCAACGCAATATTGACATCCGGTGGGCTGATGAAGCGCGAGGAGTTGTCGAAGTTACTGAACGTTCCACGTATGAAGTCGTGCCCCGTACGAACGAGCCGTTGACGATCAATACAAGGGTCCATGTGCATGGGAAACTTGGGATAAATGAATACACAGTCTCGAAAGACGAAATTAGACTTCTCTCAGACAATTCTCGGGCAATTCCTTTGACGTCGCAAACCGGACCGGATCATATTGAAACGCGCTACGAGCTGTCCGGCGCGAAAAGTTATAGGCTCCAAAGAGAACGGATATCCTCGTGGAAGTTGGATAATGATCCCGTTTTGACGGTCACCTCGCGGCATGTTTGTGATGGCCACAATCTTGAAGTGAATTGCGTCTCGCCTAATATTCTTACTCGCTTCAGGGAAAATGGAATAAATAAGATCTTCATAGACGACATGAGTCCTTCACAAAGGCAAAATAGGCCTGGTGACCAGCGGCAGCTATCTTCCGGAATCCTGCTTCCCGGCAATGGGTTCTCGATTTTTATCGAGCGAATTCCTTGAGGTCTTGCAATTTAACCCGTTGACACATAGTTTTGTAAGAACTCAACGCAACGCGAATTGGGAAAGGAAATCCAAGTGCGGTTACCTGAAGAGACGTTGATCTAAGGTTTCAGGATGCCCCGACAAGTCGGGGCATTTTTATTTTTGTCTTTCCTTGTGGGATGCTCGTTTGGCCTGCGGCAAACATAGACGCGACAAAGGGGAGATGCGGGACCGTGCGCGGTACATCGTCACACGGCTTCGGCGGAGTCGGGTTTCCTCCGAATACCGACCTGGCCCACATCCTATTTAACCTCTTGTTCCACCGTACTCGACCAGCCGCCATGTCTGGCCTCGGTGACCTTGCCCTGACATACGCCGGGGGATCGTGACCGTCCATGACCTGCGTGAGGCACTGGCGGGTTGTCTTCTCGCGGTGCGAGTACTTTTCGATATTTTGATGTAGACAACTTGTGGTTATGCACTTACGGCTGCGACTCTCGGTCACGCACACGAATCATCTATGGACATAGAGACTTTAGCAAAGGCGGCTCAACGCTGTTTTGGCAGTATCCCGACGGTCGTGCTCGGAAGCGGCGCGTCCATGCCACATGGTCTGCCTGGCATGAAAGCCCTGAGTAAATACCTGAATGCATCGGTGAAAGCCGAGGGTCCGGACGAGGAAGAAAAGTGGTCTCAGGTGTCCAAGGCGCTGGAAAGCGGCCAGCACCTGGAGGGCGCATTGGAAGGCGTGAACCTGCCACTCGGCCTTCTTCGCAAGATCGTCGCATCGACTTGGAAGTGCGTGAATGAGAAGGACGCCGATCTTTATTGCAAGCTCTATACCGATCCTTTCGCCTATCCGCTGGGCGAACTTCTGGAGGCGTTGTTCCGTAGCAACGCCAATACCATCGACGTCATCACGACGAACTACGATCGGGTGGTAGAGTATGCATGCAATTCCGCGGGTCTGCTCTTCCAGACCGGCTTTGCGCCGGGTTACCTCCAGAAGTGGGAAAACGGGGACAAGATCACGTTTCGAAACGGACACAAGGAGTCTCGCGTCGTCAAAATATGGAAGGTGCACGGATCCTTGGACTGGTTCCAAACGGCCGATGAGCGGGTCGTAGGACTCCCCGTGTTTTCCCTGCCGGACAGCGGCGTCAGTCCTTTGATCGTTACGCCGGGACTGAACAAATACGAAAAGACCTCGGAAGATCCGTTCCGAACGACAATCAACGGCGCCGACTCGGCTCTCAAGCGGGCCGCGGCGTTCCTCTGCATTGGGTTCGGCTTCCGCGACAAGCATATTCATCCGAAGATTATCGAGCGGTGCCGGGAAAAGAACGTTCCGATCGTGGTGCTAGCGCAGGAACTGACGGAAGAGGCGAAGAGCTTCCTACGATCCAAGGCCGGCAACAACTTTCTAGGCATCGAACAGGCCGGTGACGGCAGTCGGATCTTTACAGCGGAGTTTCCGGAGGGGGTGACCGTGGCATCGCCCAAGCTCTGGTCGATGAATGGGTTCAACAAGCTCGTATTCTAGGGGGAAGCATTGGGAATTTTTAAGTTCGACGACGCCGAGGCGCTCGGGTCGGTCGTTTCCGTGGACACGACCGCAGTCATCGTCCGTGTCGAAGATCTTGAACGGCTCAAGCGCCTGCAAGTGAACCGCCTCGTTGTGCTGCAAAGCAGCCGGGCGGGGCAACATCTCATCGGTATTGTCGTCAAGATCACGCGAAAACCCGATGATCGAGAGACCAATATTGTAATCGAACCGGGCGTAGATAGCGAGCCCACCGAAAACAACCTCGTTAGAATTACGCTTATCGGCACGTTGCTCGATAAGGTCGGGCTCACGTCGAATGTCTTCAGGCGCACCCTGGAAACGGTGCCGGAAATCGAGGCGAACTGCTTTTCGCTTGAAGGCGACCGGCTCACAAGGTTCATGCAGGTCGTATCGAATGTCGAGATGGACGGACCGAAGCTTTCGTTGGGTACGTTCACGTTGGACGACGATGCAGTCGCGTATCTGAACGGCAATAAGCTGTTCCAAAGGCATGCGCTGGTCGTCGGTAGCACAGGTTCCGGCAAGTCCTGGACGACCGCGCGACTGCTTGACCAAATCGCGGTACTGCCGCAGGCGAATGCCGTCCTTTTCGACATCCATGGTGAATATTCGCCGCTCGAAGGCGAAGCGTTCCAGCATCTCCGCATCGCTGGGCCTGGAGATATTGAAAAGGGGCGGGCGCTCGACGACGGCGTACTGCACCTGCCGTACTGGCTGCTCGGATACGAGGCCCTCGTTGCGATGTTTGTCGATCGCAGCGACCAGAATGCGCCGAACCAATCAATGGTGATCACGCGTACGATCACCGAAGCGAAGAAGGCGACCCTCAGCGAGCCCGAGCACAAGGAACTGCTCGACAATTTCACGATCGACAGCCCGGTTCCGTTTAGCCTTGACTCGGTGCTTAAGACGCTGGAAGAGCTTAACGGCGAGATGGTCACCGGAAGCTCCGGGCGCGAAAAGCAAGGCGACTTCCATGGCAAGCTTAGCAGGCTCATCGCGCGGCTTGAGGCGAAGAGCAGCGACCGTCGTCTGGCGTTCCTGTTTCAGCCACCGACTGAATGCATGCAGTTGGACTGGCTCGAGAAGATGGTGCACCGACTGGTCGCCGGCCGGGGCGCGCAGCAGGGCACGGGCGGTGTCAAGATCATCGACTTCTCCGAAGTGCCCTCCGACGTGCTTCCGCTAATGGTCAGCCTGCTGGCGCAGATCCTCTTTACGACGAGCTTGTGGACGGAATCCGAAATGCGCCACCCGATCGGTATGCTCTGCGATGAAGCTCATCTCTACATTCCGGAGCGTACGCAGTCGGACAGCGGCGACGCAGTCGCCGTCGAGATTTTCGAGCGCATCGCCAAGGAGGGACGAAAGTACGGGATCGGCCTGATGGTCATTAGTCAGAGACCGTCGGAGGTCAACCGGACGGTGCTCAGCCAGTGTAACAACGTGATCGCTATGCGCCTCACGAACGGTGACGACCAGAGTGTGATTAAGCGACTGCTGCCGGACTCGCTCGGAAGTTTCGGGGAGCTCCTACCGGTGCTCGACGTAGGGGAGGCGCTTGTCGTCGGCGACGCCAGTCTGTTGCCGACGCGCATCCGTATTTCGGAGCCTTCCCAAAAGCCCGACAGCCACACCGTCGCGTTTTGGGATCGATGGAGCGAAGCCGAGGCGAAGTCCGATACGGCCAATGCCGTTAGGGCGTGGCGTCGGCAAAGCATGTCTTAAACACGGCTGCAGGTGGGAACGAGGGTCGCGCCCGGCGGAGAGCGGGGTCGGGAGTTTCAGATCTAGCCGGGCGCTGAGAGTTCCACTTCTTGTTTCAAAATCGAACGAGACATAAGTTGTACTCGTGGGTCAGGTTGAAGAACTCCTATGGTCAAGCGAATGACTCCAGCCCAGTATAACGCAATGGTCAGGCGGTATAACGCCGAAGTCGATCGCGTAAATCGCGCCAATAAGGCGGCCGTCGACAAGTTCAACCGCGAGCGCAAGGCGGAGATCGACGCTATCAATCGCCACAACCACAAGGTCGTCAACGACTACAATCGCGAGGTTCGCCGCTATAACGAGAATGCGAAAGCTGCCGTCAGGAAATATAACCAGGCGGTAACGTCTCATAACAACCAGGTACGACAGAATCGACAAGCGCTCTCGAGACAGATAGCGGCGCTGAAAGCCCAGACTTCCACCACTCGCTATGTCGAGGTCAGAAACTCCGCGTACGATATCTATGACCAGTTCGAGCGGGTGGAGCGCGAAGCCCAGCATTCATCGGGCGTGTCAGATCTGCTCGCGCTTTCCGAGCAGGAAGCCGCCAACAGTGCGAAGGTCGCAGCGGTCCTTGTATCCGATGTGCCGGCCGAACCGGAGGTACTCGAGGACTCGGGGATCCTCGAATATCTCTCGGGGTTTTCTCAGGATTTGTGCGACCGCTGGAAAGGTGCGATCTTCGCGCTGAACCCAGCGAACACCGATGCCGCACGCCATTTCTGCACGAGTGTCCGGGAGATATTCACAGAGATACTGGAAAAATGGGCGTACAACGATGATGTCATCGCGGCGGATGCCAATTGTGAACGGACTCCCAACGGCACGCCTTCACGACGTGCAAAAATCCGATACCTCTTGAAGAAGAAAGGGGCGGATACACCCGAAATGCTTGGGTTCGTCGAGAAGGACAACGATGACATCATCCAACTATTCGGCGTCTTTAATGAAGCGACACACGGCGCAGCAGGCAAACATGGATTTGCCAAGCTCCTGAGCATTCGCCAACGCGTTGAGGGCGGAATCATGTTCTTGGCAGCAGTTGCTCTTTAGAGCGTGCCCAGGTTTGCATTAGTTTTGCATAATAACCGTCGTTCGGAGCCTTCGATGAAAATTGCTTGCCTAGGTTGGGGGTCCTTGGTGTGGGCTCCGAGGGAGCTACCGCTTCGTTCTGATTGGTCTGCAGACGGACCATCGCTTCGGGTGGAGTTCGCGCGGCAGTCACGAGACGGTCGCATCACGCTTGTCATCGTGCCGAGGGCTGAACTGGTTACTTCGCTTTGGGCTGAGATGGATTGCGGCGATCCCGATACGGCGAAGGAGTTCCTTCGGCAGCGAGAGGGCCGTCCAAGGCCGCAGCACATCGGCCTTTGGACCTGCGGGGAAGCAACGCCCGCTACGTTGCCCGGCCTAACGGATTGGGCTCAACCTCGACATCTATGTGTCGACCAACAGCCTGAAGGCGGCGGCCGAGGCGGGCAGAACGGTCACACAGGCGCTCGGCGAGGCCTTCGACCGGATGTTGGCCGACGGCAAGATCTCGGAAAAGGACCGGGATTCGATCAGGGCGATTGCGGCTTACTGGAGAGCTGGCTCGGGGAAATTTGGACAGCACGGATAAGTGGAATTTCTGTCTGACTTCGGCTTAGATGCCGGGAACAGGAGATACCATGACGAGACGACCGCGCCGGAACCATAGTCCGGCTTTCAAGGCGAAGGTGGCGCTGGCCGCCATCAGGGGTGAACAGACGCTTGTGGAATTATCCCAGCAGTTCGACGTGCACGCCAATCAGATCAAGCAGTGGAAAGACCAGCTCCTTGAGGGGGCGACAGGCGTTTTCGGCGATGACGCCAAAGCGGAACCGGCGGCTCCGACCGTCGATGTCAAAACCCTGCACGCCAAGATTGGGGAGCTGACGTTAGAGAACGATTTTTTATCCGGTGCGCTCGGCAAAGCCGGACTGCTGAGCGGAAAGAAATGATCAACCGCGAGCACAAACTGTCCGTTGTCCGCCAG